>NZ_JBOGDD010000132.1:0-1720 GCF_050701675.1 Mycobacterium sp.
CACCCCGGCGGCCTCGTGCTCCGCGCCGGTCGTGACGACGTCGTGCTCGTCGTACTTCACCGCGATGTCGTGCGTGACGTCACGACCAGTCATTCGACGCCGGATTCCCATGTTTCCAATCTAGGCCTGTGCACTCGAACCGGCCTCGACCGGCTGGTCGGGGTGGAAGTGCCCGAAGTTGCTGAAGTGTCGGAAGTCGACGATTTTTGCACCGTTTTGCGCCGATTCAGTCGTCCTGAGTACCCGTTCCGCAGCCGCATCGTGGCGGTGACGCGCACGTAACAGTCCTGGAACCTGGCGTTCCTAGTGTGGGCCGGTCGAGGTCCGCGAACACAGAGCGGACGCCCCGCAGCGATAGGAACTCAATTGAGCGGAAACGCCACCCGTTTGCAGGCGATCAACAATGTCGAGGGTTACGTGCCGCCGACAGCGAGCTTCGATCCGGGCGAAGCACCTGGCGAGATCTTCGGATCCAACGTCTTCAGCAAGTCCGTCATGCAGCAGCGGCTTCCCAAGAACATCTTCAAGTCGGTCATGGCGACCATCGAACATGGCGCGAAGCTCGACCAGTCGGTCGCCGACGCGGTCGCCTCCGCCATGAAGGACTGGGCGCTGGAGAAGGGTGCGACCCACTACGCGCACGTCTTCTACCCGCTGACCAACCTCACCGCGGAGAAGCACGACAGCTTCTTGGAGCCGGTCTCCGACGGCTCGACGCTGGCCGAGTTCGCAGGCAAGACCCTGATTCAGGGTGAGCCCGACGCCTCCAGCTTCCCCAGCGGCGGCCTGCGCAACACCTTCGAGGCCCGTGGCTACACCGGCTGGGATGTCACCAGCCCGGCTTACGTGCTGGAGAACCCCAACGGGAACACGCTGTGCATCCCGACCGTCTTCGTCTCGATGACGGGTGAAGCGCTTGATCACAAGACGCCGCTGCTGCGTTCGCAACAAGCGATGGGCACCCACGCCGAGCGCATCCTGAAGCTGTTCGGGCACGCCAAGCCCAACCACGTCGTCTCGTTCTGCGGTGCCGAGCAGGAGTACTTCCTGATCGACCGCCACTTCTTCGTGGCCCGCCCCGACCTGCTCAACTCGGGACGGACGCTGTTCGGCCACAAGCCGCCCAAGGGTCAGGAATTCGACGACCACTACTTCGGCGCCATCCCGGAGCGCGTGCTCGGCTTCATGATGGACACCGAGCGTGAGCTGTTCAAGCTGGGCATCCCGGCCAAGACCCGGCACAACGAGGTCGCGCCGGGCCAGTTCGAGATCGCCCCGATGTTCGAGCGGGCCAACATCGCCGCCGACCATCAGCAGCTGTTGATGACGACGTTCAAGACCATCGCCAAGAAGCACGGCATGGAATGCCTGTTCCACGAGAAGCCCTTCGCCGGTGTCAACGGTTCGGGGAAGCACGTCAACTTCTCGCTGGGCAACGCCGATCTGGGCAGCCTTCTGGTCCCTGGCGACACGCCTCACGAGAACGCTCAGTTCCTGGTGTTCTGTGCCGCCGTCATCCGCGCCGTGCACAAGTTCGGTGGGCTGCTGCGCGCATCGGTGGCCTCGGCCACCAACGACCACCGCCTCGGTGCCAACGAGGCGCCGCCCGCGATCATCTCGATCTTCCTCGGCGACCAGCTCGCCGACGTTTTCGAGCAGATCGCCAAGGGGGCCGCGACCTCGTCAAAGGGCAAGGGCACCATGATCATCGGTGTCGACA
>NZ_JBOGDD010000133.1:0-4802 GCF_050701675.1 Mycobacterium sp.
GGGCCTCACAAAACCGCTCGACGGCATCGGCGTCCGCGCCTGCCAGCTCGATCGGCTCGCCGAACGCTTCGTCGAACGACAGTTGCTCCAGCACCGGCACGACCGACCTGACCGTGTCGAGCACGCGGGCACTGGCGACCCCGTAGACGACACCGCGGGGCGGCAGGACCACGGCGGACGTGCCGACCAGCCGGCGCGCCTGATGCATCGGCATCGCGGACCTGGCGCCGAAGACGCGCGACTCGTAGCTGGCTCCCGCGACGACGCCCCGGCCGCCGAGACCGCCGACCAGCACCGGCCGTCCGCGCAGCGTGGGCCGGGTCAGCTGTTCGACGGAGGCGAAGAACGCGTCCATGTCGAAGTGCAGGACCCATCGCCCCTCCATTGCGATGATCGTAGGGGGCTACCCTGGACGCCCATGGAGGAACCCGTCCGCGAGGTGGCCATCCGGGACGAGTCGATCCGGCTCGGGCAGTTCCTCAAGCTCGCCGACCTGATCGACACCGGCTCCGACGCCAAGGCGGTGATCGCCGCGGGCGACGTCAGCGTGAACGGCGACGTCGAACTGCGCAGGGGACGTCAACTACACCAGGGTGACACCGTGACGATCGACGGCCGATCCGCGACAGTCGGGCACGGCTGAGTTCGGCTGCGGGACAATACCTTCAACCGAGAATCGGCGGCGGGATCACGCCTTGGCGATCGCCACCTTCACGCCGTCGCCGATGGGATGGGCATCGGCTGATTCACCGAACTCGAAGCTGGTGGCGAGGACCTCGCCCGCGATCAACTCGGCGTGGGCGCGCGCCCAGTCCTGTTTGTCCGGCGGGACCGAGATCGTCACGGCGATCCTGTCGGACACGTCCAGTCCGGTGGACTTGCGCAGGTCCTGAAGCTCGCGGATGCGGTCCTTGGCCCAGCCCTCGGCCTCCAACTCCGGCGTGAGCGTGCCGTCGAGCACCACCAATCCCGCACCATCGGGTAGCGCAGCGGTCCACTCCGGCTCCGCCGCAGCCAGTTTGGAGGTGTACTCGCCGGCGTACAGCGTCGCGGGCCCCGCGGTGAGCGTGCCGTCGGAGTTGACGACGCCCTTCCCCGCCTTGACCGCCTTGATCGCCGATTGGACGTCCTTGCCGAGACGCGGCCCGGCGACCTTGGCGTTGACCGCCAGTTCGAACCGGCCGAAGGCGTCGATGTCGTCGGTCAACTCGACCGACTTCACGTTGAGTTCGTCGGCGATCAGATCGGCGAACGGCCGCAGCGCATCCGGATCCTCGACGGCTACGGTCAGCTTCGGCAACGGCAACCGCACACGGAGCTTCTTGGCCTTGCGCAGCGACGACGCCACCGAGCAGACGTCGCGCACCTGGTCCATCGCGAGCACCAGGGCGGGATCAGCGGGTAGCTCGCCGGCCTCTGGCCAGTCGGTCAGGTGCACCGAGCGCCCGCCCGTCACGCCGCGCCAGATCACCTCGGCGATGAGGGGCAGCAGCGGTGCTGCGAGTCGACTGGTGACCTCGAGCACGGTGTGCAGGGTGTCGATGGCGTCGGGGTCCTCGTCCCAGAACCGTGAACGTGACCGTCGCACATACCAATTCGTCAGAGCCTCGGTGAACTGGCGCAACTGCTCACAGGCCACGGAGATGTCGCAGACGTCCAGCGACGCGGTCAGCTCGTCGCGCAGCGCGGCGAGCTTCGCCAGGATGTAGCGGTCGAGCACGTTCGTCGAATCGGTGCGCCACGTCCCCTTCTCCGGTGCGTACAGCGCCAGGAATGAATACGCGTTCCAGAACGGCAGCAGGACCTGGCGCACGCCCTCGCGGATGCCCTGCTCCGTCACGACCAGGTTGCCGCCCCGCAGGATCGGCGAGGCCATCAGGAACCAGCGCATGGCGTCCGAACCGTCGCGGTCGAATACCTCGGTCACGTCGGGATAGTTGCGCAGCGACTTGCTCATCTTCTGCCCGTCGCTGCCCAACACGATGCCGTGCGAGACGACCGTCTTGAACGCAGGCCGGTCGAACAGCGCGGTGGCGAGGACGTGCAGCAGGTAGAACCAGCCGCGGGTCTGCCCGATGTACTCGACGATGAAGTCGGCGGGATTGTGCGCGTCCACGCCCACGGTCTGGCCATCTCCGCTGACGCCATCGAACCACTTCTGGTTCTCGAACGGATAGTGCACCTGGGCGTACGGCATCGAGCCTGAGTCGAACCACACGTCGAAGACGTCCTCGATGCGTCGCATGGTCGATCTACCGGTCGGATCGTCGGGATTCGGCCGGGTCAGCTCATCGATGAACGGTCTGTGCAGGTCGTCGGGTCGCACGCCGAAGTCACGCTCGAGTTCGTCGAGGCTGCCGTACACGTCGACCCGGGGGTACGCGGGATCGTCGGACTTCCACACCGGAATCGGGCTGCCCCAGTAGCGATTTCGCGATACCGACCAGTCGCGCGCACCCTGGAGCCACTTGCCGAACTGGCCGTCCTTGACGTGTTCGGGATACCAGGTGATCTGCTGGTTGAGCTCCACCATCCGGTCGCGGAACTCCGTCACCTTGATGAACCAGGACGACACCGCGCGGTAGATCAGCGGGTTGCGGCATCGCCAGCAGTGTGGATAGGAGTGGTCGTAGGTCTCGTGGCGCAGCAGCACCGCACCGTTGGTTGCGGCGGGACCGCTTCCGTTCTTCAGGTCGCGGATGATCTGCGGATTCGCGTCGAACACGTGCTGTCCCGCGTAGTCCGGCACCGTCGAGTCGAAACGGCCCTTCGAGTCGACCGGCGTGACTGCCACGATGTCCGCGGCGTCGGCCGTCGCCTTGTCGTCCTCACCGTAGGCCGGCGACATGTGCACGATGCCGGTGCCGTCCTCGGTGGTGACGAAGTCGCCGGGCAGAACCCGAAAGGCGTTGGGCGAGTCCATGAAGTACGGAAAGGGCGGCAGGTAGCGGGTGCCGAGCAGCTGCCTGCCCTGGTAGGTGGCGGTCACGGCCGGCTCCTCGCCGAGCTCACGGGCATAGGAAGGCAGACGGGCCTCGGCGAGCACGTAGCGGCGGCCGTCGGAGCCCTCGACCACCACGTAGGTCACGTCCGGATTGACCGCGACCGCCTGGTTGGACGGCAGCGTCCACGGGGTCGTCGTCCAGACCAGCAGATGGGCGCCTGCGAGCTCGCCATCGGAAACCCGGAACCCGACGGTGAGCGCAGGGTCCTGACGGTTCTGGTACACGTCGTCGTCCATGCGCAGCTCGTGGCTGGACAGCGGGGTCTCGTCGTTCCAGCAGTACGGCAGCACCCGATAACCCTCGTAGGCCAGGCCCTTGTCCCAGAGCTGCTTGAACGCCCACAGCACCGACTCCATGAAGCTGGGATCCAGTGTCTTGTAATCGTTGTCGAAGTCGACCCAACGCGCCTGCCGGGTGACGTAGGCGCGCCACTCCTCGGTGTACTTGAGCACCGATGCCCGGCACGCCTCGTTGAACTTGTCGATGCCGAGCTCTTCGATCTGGCTCTTCTCCGTGATCCCGAGTTGGCGCTGCACCTCGAGCTCCGCGGGCAGCCCGTGGGTGTCCCAGCCGAATCGGCGCTCCACCTTGTAGCCGCGCATGGTCTGGTAGCGCGGCACGATGTCCTTGACGTAACCCGTCAGCAGGTGGCCGTAGTGCGGCAGTCCGTTGGCGAACGGGGGGCCGTCGTAGAAGACGTATTCCTTTGCGCCGTCGCGCCGGTCGATGCTGGCGCGGAAGGTCCCGTCGCGGTCCCAGTAGTCGAGGACCTCGACTTCGAGATCGGGGAAGCTCGGCGATCCACTCGCCGGTCTCGGGTAACCGCTCACGTGCGTCTCGTCTCCTGTGCCCATGGTCGTTCAGGCACGGGGACGACGTCGCGCCGTTGCGCGAACACCGCGGTACCACCCCGCTTGCGCACACTGGGTGCGCCGCTCTCATCGGGCGTTGACGGGCCCACCCGTTCGGTTCTACTGAGCGCAGGCGAGATGATCGCGAACGCTGTTCTTCCGAAGGCTCCCCGGTGATGGCCGGATCGAAGCCGCTCAAAGAATACTAAGGCCTAGTGCGCCATTGCCAATTCGGTGGTGGACCTGCTGGCCGGTGTGGCCTCCGATGTCAGTTCGATGAGCGCCAGCGGGAACTGCTCGGCAAGCTCCTGCACCGTGTAGGGCTCGAAGCTGCGGGTGTCGAACCACCACTCCAGTGCTATGACGTCGCCGTCGCGGTAGGCACGGAGCTCGAGGACGTGGCCGAGGTGGGGCCGAGTCCCCGCGGTGGCGCCGTTGGCGAACAGTACGTCCGACACGTCCTGTGCCCGCGGGTCGTCGGGCACGCCATGAACGACGTGACGATCGCTGAGCGCTTCGAGAGTGCGGTGGACGCCCGAGAGCATCTCGTCGGCGTTGACCTGCTCGGGGGGTGCGCACGTCAGCACCATCGGATGCAGGCTGGTGCCGTAGCCGGGAACGTCGATGGCTACGGTGCCGCGTCCGATCGTGCGCTCGATGGCACGGCCAAGGGCGGCCACCAGGATCTCGTCGCTCGTCAGCGCGAGCATGTCGGCGGCGCCGTCCAGTTCCTGGGTCAGCAACGCCGTCAAGGGTGCCGCCACCTTCTCGAGGTCCTCGGCGTGGGGCCGGCCAACGGCGTCGTAGTCGACCAGCTGCAAGTTTGCGCGCGTCATGAAAAGGAGGTTACACCGATGTCCCAAAAGTGGGACACATCTGCCAAAACCGTGACGACCGTGTCAATTAAGAGGCGAATCTCCGATTTGCGGCTGGTACTGCCCAACCA
>NZ_JBOGDD010000134.1:0-2278 GCF_050701675.1 Mycobacterium sp.
TTGCTGATCTGGGGCTTTTGTGCTGGTTGGCATTGAAGCGCGCTTTCTTCTGACGATTCCCGCACGTGTTCATGTCACACCATCTGCGGGTGCGGCTTTGGCTGGTGTCGAAGAAGGCGGCTTGGCAGGTTGGCGATGCGCACAGGGCCAATTTTCCGTCTCGTTCGCCTGCGATGATGTTGATCGCGTCAGCGGCGATTACGCCTAGGGCATCTTCTACGCGGGAAGCCGAGCTGAGTAGCCATCGTCGCATGCCCTCGGGCGTCAGGATGGCCGCCGCCCGACTCTGAGTGCTGCAGTCATTGATGACTTGGACAGCCGACGCAGGGAGAGCGTCTTGGAACGCGGCCGCTGTCGCGGCTGCGTGGATCGATTCCCTGAGTTCCCAAGCGAGTTCGAGCTGGGCGGTGGTGCAGGAGTCCACGGCGAGGCCGCTCACTGCCAGCCAGTCGACGAGTCGGTGCGGCGTGGGAATGCGCTCCACAGCGTCGCCATGACGCTCCGACAGAGTCCCCGTGAAGCTGGTCGCTAGAACGGTACCGAGGCGAAAGTCAGGAAACTCGGCATGCATGGAACCATCTTAGCCGGTTGCAGGCTGGCATGAAGACGTGCTAGAACCGTCTTAGCCGGTTCGTCGAATTGCGTAGCCGGTTCCGCAACGGCCAGGAGGTCTCATGCCCCGTCCAACCAGCGACGTGCAAGCATTTGAAGCCCACGCAACTGACGCTGACCTCGATGATCTGCGCGCGCGATTAACCGCAGCGCGACTACCGGAAGCTGAGACGGTCTACCGCGCCGCGCCCGACCCTCGCCGATGGGAACAGGGCGTTCCTCTCGCCGACCTCGTCGATGTCGTGAACTACTGGCGCACCGGGTACAACTGGCGGTCGTTCGAAGAGCGCCTCAACCGGATCGGCCAGTTCCGCACGACCATTGACGGTCTGGGAATCCACTTCCTGCACCGCCGATCCGCCCGCGCAGACGCCGCTCCGCTGATCTTGACGCACGGGTGGCCAGGCAGTATTGCAGAGTTCATCGATGTAGTGGACGAGCTGGCAGATCCGAAAGATGCAGACGCGCCAGCGTTTCACGTCGTGGTCCCGTCGTTACCAGGCTTTGGTTACAGCGACAAGCCGGCCACCACCGGGTGGGGAACCGAAAAGATCGCGGCCGCATGGGTGGAACTGATGGGAAGGCTCGGCTACGGCAAGTTCCTAGCCCACGGCGGCGACTGGGGAGGTGTGATCACGACTGTCCTCGGCGGCAGGTTCCCGGCGCACGTTCTGGGCATCCACACAACGTTCGCGCAGGCGCCCCCTGGGCTGACGACGGATGGTCTGACGGCCGCCGAGCGCAAATGGGTCGAGGAGACCCGCGATTTCTGGAGCCTCCGCGCGGCGTACGCGAAGCAGCAGGCGACCCGACCGCAGACCATCGGCTACTCGCTCGTCGACTCACCGGCCGGGCTTCTCGCCTGGATCCTTGACAAGTTCGCTGAGTGGACAGATACGGAAGACAGCCCTTTCGAAACGGTTTCCAGAGATCGCCTTCTCGACGACGTCACGCTCTATTGGCTGACGCGGACCGGCGCATCGTCGGCCCGAATTTACTACGAAAGCCACGCCTCGCTCGACCCCGAACTTCGGGTCGACGTCCCGTCAGCGATCACCCAATATCCCCGCGACATCGAGAAGTATCCGCGCGCCTGGGCGCAGGAGCGGTACCGACAGATCGTCCGATGGGGGTCGCCCGAAACCGGAGGACATTTCCCGTCGCTGGAGGTTCCCGAGTATTTCGTCAAGGATCTGCAAGAAGGGCTCGCGGCAGTGCTGGCCGCTAATCGGTGAACGCGACTGGGTGCCGGGACCCGGAATTAGTCCGAGGATCCGAGGATGCAGAGCGACGAGATTTTGGTGCATCTGGCGCAACATCAGGTCGAAATTGACGCAGGCGAGAAGTAACGAACTCTGTTGGGGGAGAGAATGATACAAGATCTACTTCGAGGGGTTCTCGCCAAGGATCCGGCAACGACGGGCATGGCACCCGATGGAGAGCGCCACGTGCACATCGTAAAATCGGGTCGTGAGTGACGTACTTGATGATGGGCCGTTCTTTCACGGCACGAAGGCAGAGCTGCGGCCCGGTGACCGACTGACGGCCGGGTTCAACTCGAACTACCGGCCCGAGGTCGTCATGAATCACATCTACTTCACTGCTTTGCGCGACGGAGCCGGACTCGCGGCAGAGGTTGTAGCGCTGGACGGGTCGACACCACACG
>NZ_JBOGDD010000135.1:0-3202 GCF_050701675.1 Mycobacterium sp.
AGCTCGGAGTACATCTGCTCGAGGACCGCTCCGTAATGCTCCTTGAGCTTGGGGCGCAGCAACTTGCCGACGCCGGAGAGCAGCCCGTTGGCGGCACTGAACGGGTTCTGCTCGACAAGGATGTCGGCGGGCAGCTCGTAGGATTGCAGCTCCGCGGTGCGCGCGATCTGCGAAAGCGATTCGCGGATGGCATCTTTCAGGTCTTCGGCGTCGCCGGAGAAGGCGTTCCTGGCCTCGAGTGTGGGTACCACCACGCCAAGCAGCGAGGGTCGTTCACTGTTTCCGTAGAGGTAGATCTGGCCAACCAGGGCAGCTCCGGCGTAGACGGCCTCGAGATTCGCGACGGCGACGAACTCGCCCTGCGAGAGCTTGATGACGTTGTTGCGCCTGTCCACGTACACCAGGTGATCGGGCGCGATCTCCGCCATCACGTCGCCGGTCCGGTAGTAGCCCTCGTCGTCGAACACCGCGGCGGTGACCTCTGGCCGCTTGTAGTAGCCGGGGGTGGCTCCGTTGCTCTTCACCAGCAGCTCCCCTCTGGGGTGGGGCTGATCGGTGTTGAAGTACCCGAGCTCGGGAACGTCGATGAGCTTGTAGTCGATGACCAGTGGCCGCATCACCACGCCGTCGGTGGTGACGGCGCCGATCTCGGTCAGCCCGTAGGCGTCGACCAGGTCGGCGTCCAGGCAGGACTCGATGAACGCCTTCATCTCCGCGGACAGCGGCGCCGTGCTGACGAATCCGCCGAGCACGCGGCCGCCGAGCACGTTCTCCCGCACTTCCGCGCTGACCAGGGTGTCGGCCGTCACCTCGTCGACGCCTTGGGACACCAGCCGCTCCACCCCCTGCTGATAGCGCTGGAACAGCATCTCCACCACCCGCGGGACCAGACCCACGTCGGTGGGACGCACCAGCGACCAGTCCTCGAACAGGGTCGACAGATCACTTTCCGGGACGAAGTAACTGGTGCCGCCGGCCTGGAATGCCGACGACAGCGGGATCCGTCCGCCGAGATGGTTGAGCGGGAGGAAGTTGACGTTCACGACGGGCGAGTCGACGGACTTCAACGGCAGCGTCCACAGCGTGGAGACCATCTTCTCGGTCCACATGGCGCCCTTGGGGGCACCCGTGCTGCCGGAGGTGTAGAGGATCATCGCGAGCCGATCCTGGTCTCCCCCGGTGTAACTCCGAGTCTCGGGCAGTGCACGTCCACGCTCTACGACGTCGCTCAGGGTCTCGACGACGACCGCCATGCCCGCGGCGTCGAGCCTCGCCCTGGCGCGCTCGAGTCGTTCGCGGTCGGCATCGATCTCCGGCGCGTAGTCGAACACGACGAGGCGACGCAATGAGTCACTCCCGAGCGCCGACTCGACGGCGAGGTCGAGGTAGGCCGCGCTGACCGCGAGCACCGCGGGCTGCGTCTCGGCGAGGATCGGCTGCAGTCGGGACACCGGCGCGTTGTGCTGCAGGGGCACCGCGACCAGACCAAGGTAGGCGCAGACGAGATCGACGGTCAGGTAGTCGGCGCTGGCGAAGCCGACCGTCGCGACGAAGTCCCCCGGTTTCACCGGCGCATCGGAGGCCTGGGTCCACGCGCCCGCCACCGCGACCACGTCCGACCACAGTTCGCGGTAGGAGATCGTGTCGAAACGAGGGAGCAGCTCGCTGGACGTCCGCCCGTTGGCGTCGTCGCCGACCACTGTTCGTGCTCGGCTGCCGAGAGCCGGGCGGTCGCCGTAGCCCTCGACGAAAGTGGCCAGCACCTCGGGCAGGCGCAGACTCGGCACGCGCGCCGCCTCCATTACCTCGGGTCTCGGGGCGGCGTCCCGAATCTGGGCGTCGTTGGCGAGCAGGTTGGCGGCCCGGCGTGCGGCCCGGCCGGGATCACCACCGGATCCGTCGAGAATCGGGGCCCGGGTGGAAACGTCCGAAACGTTGACGGTCATCGTTACCTCGCATCTGTTCGGGCAGCCCACTCGCTGGCTATACTCCGGTTAAGTCAGATCCTACGTGTCTGACTTTACTCAAGGCAAGTCAGCATGGCATCATGGTGGTGTGACGTCGATGACTCTCAAGGGCGCGCTCAGCGAGCGGGACAGTTGGTCCGCCACTGACTGCTCCATGGCTGCCGCCCTCGACGTGGTCGGCAGGCGGGCCAGCATGCTCCTGCTCCGGGAGGCCTTCTACGGGGCCCACCGGTTCGACGAGTTCGTCCGCCGCGCCCAGCTCAGCGAGAAGATCACCGCCGCACGCCTGAAGGAGCTCGTCGACGAGGGCCTTCTCGAGCGACGGCCCTATCACGTGGCCGGCCAACGCAGCCGCGAGGACTATCACCTGACCGAGAAGGGGGCGGAATTCCTTCCGGCGCTGATCGCCCTTCTGCAGTGGGGCGATCGATGGGTGCGCCCCGACGGCGGCCGGATTGCGCTGACCCACGCCGACTGCGGAAGTGCCGTCTCGGTCGAAGTGCGGTGCGCCGACGGCCATCCCGCCTCAGCGGAGACCATCGAAGCGGCCCGCCGCTCGTGACCACCGCCTCCAGCGCGACCTGATCATCGGCCTTGCGCCGCGTTGGCGTTCGGACCCAATCTTGCTGTCGAGAACCGGCTTTCGCGGTCGGCATCTGCCAGTGTGACGCCGATTAGGCGTTCCGGCTCGGGACGCATTATCCTTGCGCGCGGTCCGTCGTCCGACACAGGGAATCCTTCATGCCCATTCAGCCCACGCTGCGCCGCGCGCAGTCCCTGCGCAGCACCCAAAGGCGGCACGTCACCCGCCGCGTGAATCGCCCGACGGTCGGTCAGAGCTTCGACATCGAGATCACCCGTGAAATCGACGGTTGGACCATCCGGATTCCGGAGATCGGTGGCCTCACCCATGCGCGGCGCCGGGCCATGGTCGAGTTGGCGGCGCGGGAGTGCGTCGCCACCAAGACCGGCATCCCCATCGGTTACGTCGCCATCTTCGTCGCGAACGAGACCGGTTAGACCCACGCGATTTGTGTGCATCCACCGGTGCTCACCGCCGGTCAGACACCGCAAGTCACCTGAGTCGGTGGCGTTGGGCGGCCAGTCGCACCGGGGCGTTGTCGGTCCCGTATCCGTCGTATTCCCCTATGCGCTGGACGAATTCGAAGAACACCGTGCCGACGGTGCGGGTGTAGAAGTGGATGAACGCGCCGTCGGCGCTGCGGTCGTAGAGC
>NZ_JBOGDD010000136.1:0-7406 GCF_050701675.1 Mycobacterium sp.
GTGCTTGTCCCACGGCAGGACGATGACGCGTCCCGCCGGAACGTGGCGTTCGAACTGCTGCACCAGATCGGCGACGTCGATGTTCGGCTTGCCCGGTACGACGTGGTTGATCACCACGCACGAGCGGCCGAGCAGGTCCTGATATCCGTTCTGCCGCAACCAGTCCATCGTGACGGCCGCCTGGCGGGCACCGTCGATCGAGGCGCTCGCAACGATCACCAGACCTGACACCGTGGACAGCACGCCGCGAGAGGCGGGCTGGAACAAGCCGGCGCCGCAGTCGGCGAGCACGAGGTTGTAGTACCGCGACACGATGCCGACGGCGCCCTTCCAGTCCTCGTCGTTGAATTCGCGACGGGCACCGCTGTACTCCTCGGAGGACAGCACCTCCAGGTTGGAGCCGTTCATGCTGGTGTACGCGCGGATGTCGTTGTAGCGCGCCAATTCCTTGTCCGACAACAGGTCTGCGACGGTCGCCGCTGACTGACGGCCCGCCCGATCGGCGAGGTTGCCCCCGTCGGGATCGGCATCGACGGCCAGGATGCGGTCGCCACGGACCTTGCTCAGCGAAGAACCCAGCGCCACGGTGACGGCCGTCTTGCCCACGCCGCCCTTGAGTCCGAAGACCCCGATCTGATACGAGTCGCGGGCGTTCCGGCGGATCCGGGCGTGCAGGTCCATCTCGTAGAGCTCGTCGGGCGACAGCCCGAGGTTGATCCGCGTGAGGAGGTAGATGATGTGGCGCCAACCGCGTTGCGACGGCATCTTGACCGCTGACCGCACACCGACGTGCGACAGGGCGTCGATGGCGCGGTGGTTGCCCATCGTCGCCGCCGAGGTGGGCACCGGCTGCGAGGGTGCCTGCTGCGCCGCTGCCCAGGCGGCCCTGTTCTCGGCCTGCGCCTCGGCGCCGTACTGCGACGGCGACGGCACCGGCGTGGACGCCGAACGCGCTTGTGCCGAGGTCGCCGCTGGCCGCTGCTCGTAGCGGGCACCGGCGGGTGAAGCGGCCTGCGGCGCACGCATGAGGCCGTTCTGCATCCGCTGCTGACCCACCCGGGTCGCAGGCATCTGCGTGGTCACCTCGGTCGCTCGAGGTGGCGGCGCTGTCGTCGGGGCAGGCGCTTGCGCGGCTTGCGTCGGCGGCGTGACGGGCAGTGGATCGGACGGCGCGTCCGCGCGCTTCGGGGTGCTCGGCGCGGGTGCCGCGGATGCCACCGAGTCGCGATCGACGGTCGCTGTCTCCTCTTCGGGCTGCGAAGCCTCCGAAGAGTGGAAGAGCCGGTCATAGTCGGCCGACATGGGAACCTCTCAAAATGCTTTAGATCATGCTTTAGATCACGTGTGAAACACGTGCTGAGGTGGGCGGCGCGATCAGTGGCTGTCCGCCCACCTCCGTGCTCCGTTGATTACAGAAACGAACTGGTGACGCCGGCTTCGGTCTGGCCCATGTTCTGACCAGCCTCGCCAATGGTGTGGCCGAGATTCTGCAGAGCCGCGTTCAATTCCATCGACGCGGAATCCCACTTGCGCTGCACCTCCTGGTAGGCCTGCGAGCCCGAGCCGCCCCAGACGTCGGCCAGTGCGGCGAGCGAGGCCTTGCCCTCGTCGAGCAGACCGTTGGTTGCACCGACGTACGCCTGGATTTCTCCAGCGCCGCCTTCGATTCCTGCGAAGTTGTAAACCAGTGACATGTGAATTCTCCTTGTGGTCGGTCGGTTAGGCCAGGCTGGAGCCCATGGCGGACTGCAGTGCAGAGGCCTGGTCTTCGTCGGTCGAGGTGTACTGGACGCCGGAGGTGTGGATGTTGTTCGAGATGTCGGACAGCTGCATGAGCTGCTGATTTCCAGCCTCGGTGAATCGCTGGATCGCCGACTGAGCGGCAACACCGGCGCCGCCCTGCATGTGACTTGCGAGGGCTCCGGCCGTCGCCTCTACCTGGCCGATGACGGCCTTCAGTTCACCGGAGATGCGATCGAAGTTGGCTGCCTCTTTGGCGAGGACAGCCGCGTCGGTATTCATCTGAGCCATGTGCTGTTGATCCTTCCGCTTTCTCGTGTCCTCGCCAAGGGAATGACGAGTCTTCCAGCCCCCCTGGGCCGGGAAGTTCTTGTGTGACGACTACCAGTCATCGTCTTCGTCTTCGTTCAGATCGGTGGGCAGCAGCGAGGGCGTCTTGATCGCCGACCTGCTCCCGCTGCCCTTGCCGTTCTGACCGTGCCCGGCTCCCATCGGGGTACCGCCGCCACTGCCTACCGGCGCGGCACCGGCGCCTCCGGCTCCGGCAGCGGCTCCTCCTGGTGCCACCGCCGCCGGCGCCGTGGACGCCTCGGGTGCGTTGCCGACGAGGCTGGACATCAGCGGGGTGCGCGCTGAGGACCCGCCCATGCCCGGCAACGACGCCGCCCGGACCAGCCCCGCGCCCGATCCGGCGCCCATACCACCGGCAAGCGGGTGGTTCGACGTCGGACTGGCCCCCATCAGGCCGACCTGCGCGCCGTCATGGGATCCGAAACTGCTGCCCATCTGGCTGAAGATCTGCGTCACCTGCTGCAGGGGCTGACTGATCTGCTGCATCGGCTGCATCACCATCTGACCGACCTGCTGGGGCACCTGCGCGACCATCGAGCCGACCTGCGTCATCATCTGCGTCGCCATCTGGGTACCCTGCTGCGGCTTGTCTTGCTGCTGGTTCGCCTGCTGCCCCGCGTTCTGCGCCTGTTGCGCGGCACCCTCGGCGCGCTGGGCGGCCATGTTGGCCTCACTGCCGATGTTGCCCGCCCGCAGAGCCACGGACTGCATCGTGGCCTGCCCAGTCACGTGCGCGAACGCGGTCTCGCGCAACATCGCGCCGCCCATCATCGCGGCGCCCTGGCCCATGGCCATGGCGGCCGAACTCTCACCGACTCCGGGCATGACCATGGGCTTGGCCGGCATGATCGGCTCGAACACCGTGTTCATGGTGGTCTCCGCCTGATAGCCCTCCATGGCGCCCGCAGCTTGGTCCCACATCCGAACGAAGTAGTCCACTTCGTTCATCCCGATCGGCATGGTGTTGACCCCGAGGAAGTTGGTGGCCTCGAGCGTCGCGTGGGTGACGTGGTTCATCTCGATCTCCGGCAACGGCGGCGTGGTGACCATCGCCGCCGTGTAGGCACTCGCCTGAGCAATCGCCTGCATCGCCCGCTTCTGCGCCTGAAGCGCCGTCATGCGAAACCACGCCACCATCGGAGTGGTCGCATCCACGGCCTGCTGGCTGGCCGCGCCCTGCCACGAGCTCTGGAGCGACACCAAGCTTGCCGCGAGTTCCTCGGCCTGGGTCTCCAGCGAGATCGCAAGGGTCTCCCAGCCGGCTGCGGCCTGGAACATCGGCGCTTCGCCTGCTCCGGCCATCAACCGCGCCGTGTTCACCTCTGGTGGCAATGCTCCGTAGAACATCGCCAACATTGCGGGCACTGCAGACATGGTTTGCTGGACTCAAATCTTCCGAGGTTGATTCGCCGTTGTTACAACAGGGTGGCGGCGTTCGTGGTGTCGACCGCGTCGTACGCGCCAGCCGCCTCCACGTATCCCAGGCCCGTCCGCGACAGCTCCTGCTGGGCCATCGCGTTGAGCGCATTGGTCTCGAGGGCCTCGGTAGCGAAGGCCATCGCTGCCTGCACCGACACCTCGTCAATCCCGGCAGGCACCAAGGCGCTGGCCTCGGTGGTCGCCGCCATGCCGGTTGCCAGCCCGCGAATACCGTTTGCGGATACCTGGGTACCGACTCCGATGGCGCCTTCGTTGTGCTCCAAGGGTTGCATTTGCCCTTACTCCTGTCTTACTTCGATAACACTGCGTAATGGGTCGGTGACCCAGCCGGAGCGGTAGCTTGCTCCCCCATGGAATCGTACCCTCGATCCCTTTGCTGGCGGATTGCCAGCTGCGTTGCTGAACGTCTGTGGGAAATGTTACCGGGCCTCCAGGGGTGGTGCGAACACTTCTTCTTCGGGTGGATCGACGTAGGCCGCCTGGACGACCTCCTTGCCGTCCGGCGATACCAGAAGTGCCTGGCCAGGAGGCCGCCGCTTGAGTTTGAATTCGCTGGTCGGGAACTCCATCTTCTCGCCGGAGAGGAAGAGGGTTGGTGATCCGGCACCGAACACAGCGCCGACGAACCTGTCCATCGTGGCTCGGTGCGCCTGGCTCATCTGGCAGGTGACCACGATGTGGAGGCCGATGTCGGCGGCCGCGGGCAGCAAAGGACTGAGCGGCGTCATCGGAGGATTCAAACCGCTCGCGGCGACGATCATGTGCCAGTCATCGACCAGAAGGACTACGTCGGGTCCGGTCCACCACGACCGGGTTCGAAGCTGTGAAGTGGTCAGGTCCGCCGGTGGCAGCCGATTCTTGAGGATCCCGGCAAGCGCCTTGATCGATTCTTCGAGCGACGTGTGGTTCCGGTTGACGGCGCCCGCCGCAAGCAGGTGGCTCTGGGGTACGGCGTCCAGAAGGCCCGACCGGTAGTCGGCCAGCATGAAGCGCACCTGCTTCGGGGAGTTGCGCGCACAGATCGCCGAGGCGACGGCATGGGCGATGGTGGTCTTGCCCGACTTCGGCGCTCCGAAGATGATCAGGTGCGGCGACGTGTGCATCGGGCTGTAGGCCACCGACAGGTCCGACTCGCGAACGCCGAACGGAACGGTCCACCGGGTGCGGTAGTCCGCCTCCGGTCCCGGCGAGGTGGGTTCGAGGTCGCGCAGGTAGATGCGGTCGGGCAGCACGCGCACCAAGGGCGCCTGATCCGTGTGCAGGGAGGCGATGTGCTCGACGGCCGCGGAGATCGCCGGAACGATCTCGAGAGCGCTGTGCACTCCATCCAGCCGCGGCACGCCCATCATCAGGTGGTGCTTCTCCATCGAGATGCCGCGCCCAGGTCGATTGGCCGGGATCTCGCGAGTGATGCGGTCGATCTGCGTCTCGTTGACGTCGCCGAGTCGGAGTTCGACCTTGGTGCCCAGGTAGTCACGGATGCGCGACTTCAGTTCGGTCCAGCGCGGCGTCGAGATGATCGTGTGCACGCCGTAGGCCAGGCCCTGGCCGGCAAGGTCCTGGACGATGGGCTCTAGGTCGGGGAACTCTGTGACGAAGGCGGGCCAGCCGTCGATCACCAGGAAGACGTCACCGAACGGGTCCGCGGCGGCCGGGCTGCCCGGGTCCTCGCGCATCTGGCGATACGTCGCGATGGAGCCGACGCGATACTGCTTGAACGTCGCCTCCCGTTGGCGCAGAACGGCTTTCATCTCCGCGACCACGCGGTTGACGCGATCGGGCTCGGAGCGGGTCGCGACACCGCCGACGTGTGGGAGATCCTCGAGGTACATGAGCCCGCCGCCGCCCATGTCGACGCAGTAGAACTGGATCTGTCGCGGTGTGTGGGTGGCAGCGGCCGACAACAACAGCGTCTGCAGAAACATCGACTTGCCGGTCTGCGGCGCGCCACCGATGGCGATGTTTCCGCCGGCCGCCGACACGTCGATGCCCCACACCTCTTGGCGATGCCGACGCGGTTCGTCCATGATGCCGAGGCCGAAGCGCAGCGGCTCCCGCCGGTCGCGTGCGATCAACTCGTTGACGGGCGTCGGATCGGTCAACGGCGGCAACCACATTCGGTACGCGCGCGACTCGCCGGTACCCAGCTGACCGAGGACGACCTCGCGCAACACCCGCTGCTCGGGCTCGATACTCATTTCTCGACTCCCCCTCGCTCCGGTCCTCGCTCGTTCATACCGTCATCGCCTCTGCCACCGGTGACGCCGTGAACGGACGGATCCGCAGTGGACTCTGCGCGGCGTGTTTCGGCGTGGAATCCCCCAGATCCGAGTCGAGCGCAGGAGGAACGTAGTTCGTTCCGGTGTAGACGCTGTGGAACTTCACCGGGTCCTCCATGCCGACCCGAAGGAAGCCGACACCACTCTCCTTGTTCGTAATGTATTGCGCCTCAGGCGTTCCGATCACTGCCTTGGATTCCGCCGAGCTCGTCGTACGCAGTGCGATGCGGTACGTCAGGTTCGGCTCCAACTTGTCGATTCGCACGCCACCGGTGTTCAACGACTGCGTCGCGAGCAGCAGGTGTACGCGCAACGACCGACCGACGCGGCAGATCCGGTCGAACAGCGCGATGAAGTCCGGATGGTTCTGCAGCAGCTCCGCGAACTCGTCGACGACGACGAACAGCGTCGGCAGCGGCGGAAGGTCGGCGCCACGCTCGCGGTGCTTCTCGTACTCCGCGACACCGGACAGCGCACCCGTCGCCCCGACCTGGATGCCCGCCTGGCGCAGGATCGACTGCCGCCGGTCCAGCTCACCGGAGAGGACCTCGCCCATACGACTGACGAGCTCGGCCTCCTCCTCCATGTTGGTCACCACCGCCGCGGTGTGCGGCAGCTTCTCCATGCCGAGAAACGTCGAACCACCCTTGAAGTCGGTCAGCAACAGGTTGACCTGATCGGGATGGTGCGTGGCGGCGAGCGAAAGAATCAGCGTGCGAAGAAATTCCGACTTGCCGGAACCCGTGGTGCCGATGAGCATCCCGTGCGGTCCCGCGCCGAACTCCGCGCCCTCCTTGATGTCGAGGTACTGGATATCGCCGGTCTTCAGCTCGTGGCCGAAGGGGATCCGCAGCCGGTCGCGGTCGAGATCGGTGTACATCCGCCACCGGTTCGGGGTCACCTCCTCGACGGTCTGGGCGCCGACCAGCTGGTGCCACTCCGTCGAGACCTTCTTCTGCACCCTGGTGCTCTTGTCGATGATCGTCCCGGTGATCGACCAGCCCGCGAGCTTGCGGGCAATGCGGCCGGCCTGGGTGGGCGTCATCCGGTCGGTGGTGCTGGTCACCAACCGGAAGTTCAGGTTGGGCAGCCGATCGTCCGCCGTGCCGTCCGCGTCGACCCTGACCCGATAGGAAGACCGGTGGTTGCCGAGCGTGATCACGGTGACGCCGGCGCGGCCGTCGACGGGGAAGCCCGCCCTTCCGCCCGTCAGGTCGACGACGACGATGTAGGGCCCGCTCGGGGCGGAGTCGGCGGTGTGCGGCCCGCGGGCGGTCAGATCCGCCAGCCCGTCGGTGCGGGTGAACACCAACCGGGTCGCGCCCGCGGCATCGGTGTCGGTCTGGTGCTGGACGTGCGGCAGCCACTTCAGCCACGCCCAGTCCGGATCCTCCGGGTTGTCCGTCAGCACCCGGATCTGCAGCAGGTCCGGCGGATGGAACACCGCCAGGTGGCAGATCATCGCGGCCAGCAGACCTGCCGCACCGGCCGCGTCGCCGCCGAGCGCGATCGTCGGAAACGTGCGCAGCTGAACGAGTTTCGGGCAGTCGTGAATGAGACCGTGGGTGCGCAGGAACTTGGTCAGCCACATGTGGC
>NZ_JBOGDD010000137.1:0-2151 GCF_050701675.1 Mycobacterium sp.
CGGCCCCCAGCACATCGCCAACCTGCTCGGCAACTAAACCGCCAAGCACCACGAACCCGCCAGGCCCTCCCAAACAATCCCCGGGGAGGGCCTGGCGATCGTCGAACCTCGGTGCATGGTGGCCCCGGAATCTTGATATCGCCGGTGATATCAAGATTCCTGGGGCACTACGGCAACAGCTCGCGATGCTGATGTGACCTGTGTGGTCCACCGGTCTCCACAGCCCGCCGACGTATGCTCGTCGAAGCGGCAATGCCGCCGAGCCAGGAGGATTCCGATGCCGGACGACCAACACGAACAAGCCCAACGACTCGCCGGCGGGAACACCGCGGCCCTGCTCCCCCGTACCGATCGCACGGTCGAGGAGGAGCGTCTGCACCGCAAGCAGAACCTCGCCGCGGCCTTCCGGCTGTTCAGTCGCTTCGGGTTCGACGAGGGCGTCGCCGGACACATCACGGCCCGGGATCCCGAGCTGACCGACCACTTCTGGGTCAATCCGTTCGGCATGCACTTCGGCCACATCCGGGTGAGTGACCTTCTGCTCGTCCGGCACGACGGTGCCGTCGTGCACGGGGACATGCCGGTGAACCAGGCGGCGTTCGCGATCCACTCCCAGGTGCACGCGGCCCGCCCGGACGTGATCGGGGCCGCGCACTCCCACTCGGTCTACGGCAAGACGTGGTCGACGCTCGGCCGACTGCTGGATCCGATCACCCAGGACGCCTGCGCCTTCTATGCCGACCACGCGCTGTTCGATCAGTACTCCGGCGTCGTCCTCGATCTCGAAGAGGGCAAGCGCATCGCCCATACCCTCGGCGACGGCAAGGCCGCCATCCTGCGCAATCACGGCCTCCTCACCGTCGGACACTCGGTCGAGGAGGCGGCCTGGTGGTTCATCACGATGGAGCGGTCGTGCCAGGCCCAGCTGATGGCAGAGGCCGCAGGGACGCCGGTCCTGATCGACGACGACATGGCCACGCTCACCAGGGGTCAGGTCGGCAGCCACTTCGCGGGCTGGTTCAGCTTCCAGCCGTTGTTCGCCAAGATCACCAGGGAGCAGCCCGACCTGTTCGACTGACCTCGGCCTCAGGTGAGTCACTGCAGCCACTTCCGTCACAACCTGGGTAGCCTTGGCGTCGATGAAGGCGCGACTGTTGGCGGTAGGCGTGCTCGCCGCGGGCGTGCTCCTCGCCGGCTGCCAATCCACGGTTACCGGCAACCCCCAGGGCAACGGTGGGAACCCGACCGAGCCGAGCTTCCCCACCTCGCAGCCGTCGCGCGCGACACCGACGCATACGTCCCCGACGCCTTCCCGCACCGCCGCGCCGCCACCGGCCGCCCAAGCGCTGCCACCGCAGAACGGCTACGTCTTCATCACGACCAAGTCGGGCCAGACGCGGTGCCAGATCAGTGCCACGGAGGTGGGCTGCGAAGCGCCGTTCACCAACCCGCCGACGGTCAACGGCGTCCCCGCCAACGGGGTGAGCCTCACCGCGGGCGGCCAGGTCGAGTGGATCTCCGGCAATCTCGGTGACATCCCCGTCGTCACCATCGACTACCGCACATACTCTGCCTTGGGCTGGACGATCGTCGCGACCGAGGACGGCACGCGCTTCACCAATGACGGCACGAAACATGGAATGTTCGTCGCAATCCAAGGCGTGAAGGTCTTCTGAGCGTTTAGCTACATCGCCATCGCCCACGCTGTCGTACGCTCGCGGGTGGTGGGTCCACGGGGTGATCGCCGCGGCGCCATCGATCTCGACCGCGCACCAGACGAAGGACACTCATGACAGTCGCTCAGCAGGAACGCGCAGCACTGGTCACCACCATGCGCGGCGTCGGACCGGAACAAGCCACGCTCTGCGGGGACTGGACTACCCGCGACCTCGCCGCCCACCTGATCGTCAGGGAGCGGCGACTCGACGCGGCGCCTGGCATCCTGATCCCGAAGTTCGCGGACTATACCGAACGCGTGCAGAATCAGGTGGCCGCCGAGAACGACTGGAACGTGTTGCTCGACCAGATCGCGTCAGGGCCGCCCCTCTTCTCGCCGTTCAAGCTGCTCGACCCCTTCGTCAACGTCGCCGAGATGTACATCCACCACGAGGACGTTCGGCGTGCCGTAAGCGGTTGGGAACCAAGGGAACT
>NZ_JBOGDD010000138.1:0-2731 GCF_050701675.1 Mycobacterium sp.
CCGGGGCGAACCACGAGATGTCCGGAATGCGCTCGGACCCGCGGATGCGCACCGGCAGCCCGTCGAAGAAGCGACGTCGACGGAACACCGGGTGCGCAGCCCGCAACGCGGACACCGAGCGGGTGAATTCGATCAACCCCGTGTCGGCACTGGCCCAGTCGATCCAGGTGATCTCGTTGTCCTGGCAGTACCCGTTGTTGTTGCCGCCCTGAGTGCGGCCGAGCTCGTCACCGTGGCAGATCATCGGCACACCCTGGCTCAGCAGGTTGGTGGTGATGAAATTGCGCTGCTGTTGGGCACGCAGCGCAAGGATCACCGGATCGTCGGTGGGGCCTTCGACGCCACAGTTCCAGGACTGGTTGTTGCTCTCGCCGTCGTTGTTGTTCTCGCCGTTGGCGTCGTTGTGCTTGTCGTTGTAGGAGACCAGGTCGCGCAGCGTGAAGCCATCGTGGGCGGTGACGAAGTTGATCGAGGCCACCGGTCGGCGCGCCGTGTGCTCGTACAGATCCGCCGACCCGGTGAGTCGGGAGGCGAACTCGCCGAGGCTGGCGTCCTCGCCGCGCCAGAAGTCGCGGACCGTGTCGCGGTACTTGCCGTTCCATTCGGTCCACTGCGGTGGGAAGTTGCCGACCTGGTAGCCACCGGGGCCGACGTCCCACGGCTCGGCGATGAGCTTCACCTGACTCACGGTGGGGTCCTGCTGGACGAGTTCGAAGAAGGTCGACAGCTTGTCCACGTCGTAGAACTCGCGGGCCAGCGTGGACGCCAGGTCGAAGCGGAACCCGTCGACGTGCATCTCGGTGACCCAGTAGCGCAGCGAGTCCATGATGAGCTGAAGAGCGTGGGGGTGGCCGGCGTTGAGGCTGTTGCCGGTGCCGGTGTAGTCCATGTAGTACCGCTGGTCGTCGTCGACGAGGCGGTAGTAGGCGGCGTTGTCGATCCCCCGCATCGACAGCGTCGGGCCCATGTGGTTGCCCTCGGCGGTGTGGTTGTTGACCACGTCGAGGATGACTTCGATATCCGCCTCGTGCAGTGCGCGGACCATCGCCTTGAACTCCTGCACCTGGCCGCCGGGCGTCGGGCTGGCGCCGTACTTGGAGTCCGGCGCGAAGAACCCGATGGTGTTGTAACCCCAGTAGTTGGACAGGCCCTTGTCGATCAGCGTGGAGTCGTTCGCGAAGTGGTGCACCGGCATCAGTTCGATCGCCGTGATCCCGAGATCCTTGAGGTGCTCGATGATCGCGGGGTGGGCGATCGCCGCGTAGGTGCCGCGGCTGCGCTCCGGGATGTCCGGGTGCGTCTCGGTGAGGCCCTTGACGTGCGCCTCGTAGATGACCGAGTCCGCATATTCGTGCTGCGGTGGCCGGTCGTTGCCCCAGTCGAAGAACGGGTTGATGACGACGGACTTCGGCATGCTGGCCGCCGAGTCCTCGTCGTTGCGGCTGTCGGGGTCGCCGAAGTCGTAGCCGAAGAGGGACTGGTCCCACTGGAACGTGCCGTCGATGGCCTTCGCATAGGGGTCAAGCAGCAGCTTGTTGGCGTTGCACCGCTGACCGGACGCCGGATCGTACGGACCGTGCACGCGATAGCCGTACCGCTGGCCCGGCTCGACGTCGGGCACGAAGCCGTGCCAGACGAAGCCGTCGACCTCGGGCAGCTTCAACTTGGTCTCGGTGCCATCGGCGTCGAACAGGCACAGCTCGATGGACTCCGCGGCCTCGCTGAAGACGGCGAAGTTGCTGCCCGAACCGTCGTAGGTGGCTCCAAGTGGGTAGGCCTTGCCTGGCCACATCTCCCGCAGGATGACGTCCTTGACGGGGGCATCGGGCTGCGACGCCGGCATCACGGGAGGCGTCGCGGTGTCCTTGGAACTGGCGGCTTTCGAACTGGCTGAGGCCAAAGTGCACACTCCGGGTTGACTGAGATCGAACAAGGCGACGATACGGTGCTCTCGGCCGCGGGAGCATGGCGGGCGAGACGCACGAATTGGAGGTACGCCACTTTGGCTACCGGCTCTGGCCTGCCCAGTTACCGAACACTGCAAACCCAGGCCGACGGGCCTGTGGTCACGATCACCCTGAATCGACCCCGGGTTCGCAACGCGATCGGCGACGGGATGCGCGAGGAACTCGCCGACGCATTCGTCCGCTGCGACCAGGACGACACCGTGCGGGTGGTGGTGCTGACGGGTGCTCCACCGGCCTTCTGCGCAGGCGCCGACCTTGCCGTCGGCGACCGCACCTTTGCCGAACCCGGCCCTGGCTTCAGCGCGGCGGGTATCGCAATTCCAGCCTGGACGCTGAGCAAACCGGTGATCGCCGCCATCAACGGGCACGCGCTCGGGCTCGGGCTGACCCTCGCGCTGCAGTGCGACATCCGGTTGTTCGCCGCGGACGCGAAGTATGGCGTCGTGCAGGTCCGCCGCGGAGTGGTCGGGGACGCGTACTCGCACTGGGTGCTGCCCCGGCTGGTCGGCATCGCCAACGCCGCCGAGATTCTGCTGACCGGCGCCACCTTCGACGGTCGCCGGGCCGTCGAGCTCGGGCTTGGCAGCCGGGTGCTCGACGCCGACGCCGTTCTGCCCGCCGCGGTGGCCCTCGCCCACGACGTCGCCGAGAACACCGCCCCGATGTCGGTGGCTGCAAGCAAGCGCCTGCTGTGGGACTCGTATGACCTGGACCGCGAGGCGGTCGGTGCCCGCGAGACCGCGATACATCTCGCGCTGATGGCC
>NZ_JBOGDD010000139.1:0-3686 GCF_050701675.1 Mycobacterium sp.
CGACGGGCAGTACCGCCGCGGCAAGGCGGCCTCGCTCAAGGACGCCGTCGACGAAGCGGTCGATGGGCAACCGAGTGTGGAGCACGTACTGGTGGTGCGCCGCACCGGGATCGACGTCGAATGGACCGACGGCCGTGACCTGTGGTGGCACGACGTCGTCGACTCCGCCTCGCCCGAGCACGTCTGCGAGGCGTTCGACGCCGAGCAGCCGCTGTTCCTGCTGTATACCTCGGGCACCACGGGCAAGCCCAAGGGCATCGTGCACACCACCGGCGGCTACCTGACGCAGTCGTCGTACACGCACTACAACGTCTTCGACGTCAAACCCGACACCGATGTCTACTGGTGCACCGCCGACATCGGCTGGGTCACCGGGCACACCTACATCGTCTACGGACCGCTGTCCAACGGCGTCACCCAAGTCCTCTACGAGGGCACCCCCGCCTCACCGGATGAGCACCGCCACTTCCAGGTGATCGAGAAGTACGGCGTCACCATCTACTACACCGCCCCCACCCTGATTCGTACCTTCATGAAGCTGGGGCGCCAGCTCCCCGCGGCTCACGATCTGTCCAGCTTGCGGCTGCTCGGTTCGGTCGGGGAGCCGATCAACCCCGAGGCGTGGCGCTGGTATCGCACCCACTTCGGCGCCGACAAGACTCCCGTCGTGGACACCTGGTGGCAGACCGAGACCGGGTCGATCATGATCTCCCCGCTGCCCGGGGTGACCGACACGAAGCCGGGTTCTGCGATGACCGCGCTGCCGGGCATCTCGGCCAAGATCGTCGACGACGACGGCAACGAGTTGGCGCCGGGCACCGGGCACGGCGAGCAGGTCAGTGGCTATTTGGTTTTGGACAAGCCGTGGCCGTCGATGCTGCGTGGCATCTGGGGTGACCCCGAGCGCTACCGGGAGACCTACTGGTCGCGCTTCGCCGAGCAGGGCTGGTACTTCGCTGGTGACGGCGCCCGCTACGGCAGTGACGGTGAGATCTGGGTGCTGGGCCGCATCGACGACGTCATGAACGTCTCCGGACACCGCATCTCCACCGCCGAGGTCGAATCGGCATTGGTCGGGCACTCCGGGGTCGCCGAGGCCGCCGTCGTCGGCGCCACCGACGACACCACCGGCCAAGCGATCTGCGCGTTCGTCATCCTCAAGGCCAGCGCTGCCGGTGGCGCTGACACCATGATCGAGGAACTACGCAAACAGGTCGCCACCGAGATCTCCCCCATCGCCCGACCCCGCGAAATCCACGTCGTCCCCGAACTGCCCAAGACCCGCAGCGGCAAGATCATGCGCCGCCTACTCCGCGACGTCGCCGAAGGCCGCGAACTCGGCGACACCTCCACCCTCCTGGACCCCAGCGTCTTCGAAGCCATCCGCGCCAGCAAGTAGGTTTCGCACGGATGTGACGGGCAAGAAAGTCCCGGTCCGCAGCCCGCGGAGTTGGACTATCGTGACTGCCACGCGCGGCGTCCACATGCCCGCGAGGAGCGTGATCGCCGGTGGGTTCATCCAAGACGGTGGGCGGCGGGGCAGCAGCCCTGGTCCCCTCGGCGAAGGTGCGCGCAGTTCACGAACTCTTCGTCGCCGGTGAGGTCGACGCCTCCTACCTGGACTCGACCCTGCTTCGCCGGGTCGTCGCGGAGAGTTGGCAGCGCAGCCTGGCCAGGGGCGTCGACCCCGACCGAGGTGCCCAGTCATCCGACCTCGCGCAGAGCATCGCCCGGATGCGGGCCACCCACCCACTGGCGTCCGCTCTTCCCGTAATCCGCAGGCTGCTCGTCCAGGACGCGACGTCCTCCGGGGTGATGGTCGCCATCAGCGCCGCCGACGGCACCCTGCTCTGGGTCGAGGGCGACGCCGGGGCCTGCCGCAAGGCCGAGGCCATGAACTTCGTTCCCGGCGCCGACTGGAGTGAACGCGGCGCGGGCACCAATGCGCCGGGTACGGCCTTGGCGCTCGACGCCGAGGTGCAGATCCGCGGGACCGAGCACTTCTCGCGGCTGGTCCAGCCGTGGAGCTGCACGGCGTTCCCGGTGCACGATCCGGGAACGGGCGCGCTCATCGGCGCGATCGACCTGACGGGCGGAGCCGAGGTGTCGTCGCAGCAGACGCTGGCCCTGGTGCGCGCCACCGTGGTGGCCGTCGAGAACCATCTGGCCCTGTTGCGGTTCACCGAGTCCGCCCGCGCGGACGGGCGGGTCGGGCTGCCTCATCTGTTGGTGCTTGGTGCAGATCGACCGCGGTGGGAGATCACCGACGAGCGCGGGCATCTGCACCGCACCGTGCTCACCGGCAGGCACGCCGAGATCCTGGTGCTCCTGAGCAGACACCCCGAGGGCCTGAGTGCCGATCACCTGGCGATGCTGTTGGACGACAAGCACCTCGACGTGGTCACCATCCGCGCGGAGATGTCACGGCTGCGCAAGATCGTCGGCCGCGAATTCATCTCCTCGCGCCCCTACCGGCTGACGGCGCCGCTGGCCAGTGACCTGGCCGACGTGTTCGACGCCCTTTCCTCCGGTGACGTGGCATCGGCGCTCAACCGCTATGCGGGTCCGCTGCTCAGCCAGTCGGTCTCCCCCGCCATCGCCCGGTTGCGCACCGAACTGAGCGCGAGCCTGCGAAGCGCCGTGTTGGCCGACTCGTCGGCGGGAAGCCTGTCGCTGCTCAGGCGCTGGCTCGAACTGCCCGAAGGCCGTGATGACCGGGACGGCTGGCGCGTGCTGCGTGACGGCTCGGGCGACAGACCGCTGATCCGGGCGCAGGCCCATGGACACCTCGTCGGCCTGGACTTCGAACTCGGCTGACGTCCCCGACAACGTTGCTCACGCCGTGCAACCGTGCTGCAACCCCCTCCTGCCTACCGTGAGTGACGACCGACACATTCGTCGCCCTGGTGCAGGAGAGGAAAGTCAATGACTGTTTACGCGCGGCCCGGTGCCGAAGGCTCGGTGATGTCCTTCGAGTCCCGTTATGACAACTACATCGGAGGCCAGTGGGTGCCCCCCACTGCGGGCCGGTACTTCGAGAACCCGACGCCCGTCACCGGGCAGACCTTCTGCGAGGTCGCACGCTCCGACGAATCCGACGTCGAGAAGGCGTTGGACGCCGCGCACGCGGCAGCGCCCGCGTGGGGCAAGACGTCGCCAGGCGAGCGTTCGCTGATCCTGAACAGGATCGCCGACCGCATCGAGGAGAACCTCGAAGCCATCGCCGTCGCGGAGTCCTGGGACAACGGCAAGCCGGTCCGGGAGACACTGAACGCCGACATCCCGTTGGCAGTGGACCACTTTCGGTACTTCGCCGGAGCCATCCGGGCGCAGGAGGGGTCGCTGTCCCAGATCGACGAGGACACCGTCGCCTACCACTTCCACGAACCGCTCGGCGTCGTCGGCCAGATCATCCCGTGGAACTTCCCCATCCTGATGGCCGTGTGGAAGCTCGCCCCCGCACTCGCCGCGGGCAACGCCATCGTGCTCAAGCCAGCCGAGCAGACACCCGCCTCGATCCTGTACCTGATGTCGGTAATCGGGGATCTGCTCCCCGCCGGGGTCCTCAACATAGTCAACGGATTCGGCGTGGAAGCCGGCAAGCCGTTGGCCAGCTCGAACCGCATCGCCAAGATCGCGGTCACCGGTGAGACGACGACCGGGCGGCTGATCATGCAGTACGCCAG
>NZ_JBOGDD010000140.1:0-6001 GCF_050701675.1 Mycobacterium sp.
ATGCACCACTGTTCACGATCCGCCGAGCCGTCGGCGGCATGAGCGGCATCGAGCATGGTGACCATCGCGGCCAGCCGCCGAGCACAGGCGGCGGACTCCACCCGGGTCCAGGCACCGACGGCGGAAGCCCCGCGAGTCCCCGCGGTCCCGGTCACCAACTCTTCGAACATGTGTACGAATCTAAACGGCGACTCCGACGGCCGCCAGCCTAAAACCCCAGGTTGGGGACGAATCGACGACTGTGGACAACCACCCCGCCACACCCCGAAAATGTCGGTACCGCATGGTATCCAGCAGCCGAACCGCCAGCTACTGCATCAGACGCCAACGCGTCGAGAACTTGCCGCGCTCGTCAGACCGCTCGCGCAGTATCGTCCCAGTCGGCCCACCACCCGTCCGAGCACGAAGGATCACCCGCCGATGCCACCGTCGCAAACCCCGCTGACGATCATGTTCTGGCCGGAGTCGGCGTACGGCCCGACGAACCAGTGCATCGGGCTGGCGGCCATCCTCCGCGACCGCGGCCACACCATCGTCTTCGCCGCGGAGAGCTCGTGGGCGGGCAAGCTCGAACCGTTCGGCTACCTCGAGGAGCTCGTCGATCTGGCGGAGCCCGAGCCGGCCGACGGCGCGGCCGAAGAGGATGCCGGAAGGTTCTGGACCGACTTCATCGCCGAGACGTCACCGGAGTTCCGCAAACCGACCGTCGAGCAACTCGCATCGTTCATCCAGCCCACGTACAAGGCGCTGATCGACGGCGCCAAGTATTGCGAGCCGCGCCTGCGGGAGATCGTCGCCAAGCACCGACCGGACGTCCTCGTCGAGGACAACGTGGTGCTCTTCCCTGCGCTGGTGACCTCGGGGCCACCGTTCGTGCGGATCGTCTCTTGCAGCCCGCTGGAGGTTCCGGGTCCTGGGGTACCGCCGCCGTTCTCCGGGCTGCCCAGCGCCGACCCGTCGCAGTGGGACGCGTACCGCACAGAGTTCGACCACACTCACCGCGCGCTCTGGGCCGACTTCGATTCCTGGGTTCGGGCTCAGGGCGCCGACGCGTTGCCCGAACTCGAGTTCATGCCGCGTGCGAACACCGCCAACCTCTACGTCTATCCGACCGAGGCCGACTATCTCGGCGCCCGGCCGCTCGACGCCAGCTGGACCCGGATGGACTCCAGCGTGCGCGAGACCGACGAGGCGTACGTGCTACCCGCCGAGATTGCCGAGCGGCCCGATGACAGTGCGCTGATCTACCTCTCGCTGGGATCCCTCGGCGGGGCAGACGTCGAACTCATGCAGCGGCTCGTCGACGTCCTCGGTACCACCAGGCATCGCATCATCGTCAGCATGGGTCCCCAGGCGGAGCGGATCACGTTGGCGGACAACATGGTCGGTGCGCAGATGCTGCCGCAGACCAAGGTGATCCCGCAGGTCGACCTGGTCATCTCACACGGCGGCAACAACACCGTCACCGAGACGCTGCACTTCGGCAAGCCGCTGATCGTGCTGCCACTGTTCTGGGACCAGTATGAGAACGCACAGCGCATCGACGAGCTCGGGTTCGGCGTACGGCTGGACACCTACGCCTTCGCCGACTCCCAGCTGACCGACGCCGTGGAGCGGTTGCTTGCCGATACCGCACTGCGCGGCCGGCTCGCCGAGGTGGGGGCCGCGATCCGTGCCCGCGACGGTCTGCGCGTTGGTGCCGACGTCATCGAGCAGGTGGGTAACCAGCACCGAGCGTCGGTTGACTGAATCCGGAGACAGGATCGTCGACACCCTCGACCTCGCCGAGGACAAGCGCCTTTCGGTGATATCCGGCGCGGACGGCCTGGCCGCCGTACCCATGACACGCGACGGAGATGGCTCTTGGCGGCGGGCCCAACCGGGTGACGCAGTGGCGCAAGCGTTGCTCGAGCTACTGGCAGAGGTGCCTCGGTCGGTGACTCGGGGCCGCTTCACGGTGCGTTCCTGGACTCAGCACCCGGCCGAAGGCGAGCGATCCGTCGGCGTCGACCAGACCAACGAATCGGTGATCGTCGGCGATGCGGCGGTGGTCAAGTGGGCCACTCACCTCCAGGATGGCCCGCACCCCGCGCCGCGGCGGATCAGCCTGCTTCGCGACACCGGTTTCGTCGGTGTGCCCACCGCGTGGGGGGTGGTCACCTGGCAACCCGCGCTCGGCGCCGAGACCTTGGTGGCGAGCGTGGACGAGTACCTACCCGGCGCGGTGGACGGTTGGACCTGGGCCGTCGACCTGATCACCGAGGCGGCCCGCGACCGCCTGCCTGGCCCGTTCGTCACCGCGGCCACCGACGTCGGCGCGCTGGTCGCAGAGCTGCACGCCGCGCTGTCAGGCACCGCAACCGTCGCCACGCAGCAGGACGCGGACCGATGGCGGCACGCCGCCCTCGAGACACTCGAAACCGTTTGTGCACTGGGTGATTGCGCCAGTGTCGTGGTTGCGCGTGAACGCGGCGACGAGATCGCGGCCATTCTGGACGGGCTCGGCGGGCTCGCGGGCACACCGATCATCGAGGGACACGGCGATCTGCACGTAGGCCAGGTGCTGCGAGCCGACGACCGCTTCGTGGTGACCGACTTCGACGGCAACCCCGTACTTCCCGCGTCGCAGCGGATGCTGCCCATCCCAGTAGCACTCGACGTCGCCGGCATGGTGCAGTCACTCGCGCACGCTGCGATCGTCGCCCGTCGGTACACCCAATTCGAGGGCGCCGCGCTTGGCGACGTCGACGAGGCAGGCCGCGTGGGATTCCTCGACGCGTACCGCTGGCGGATCGCCGAGCTGGGCCACGCGCATCTGTACGACCCGCGCCCACTACTGGCGTTCCGCGTACAGCAGGTCCTGCGCGAGATCGTCTACGCCGCAAGACATCTTCCCCGCTGGATGTACGTCCCCGACGCCGCGCTTCCAGCTCTTCTCGACGAAGGGACACATAAGTGAAACCGGATGGTTTCGCCGCGGACCTGTACCGCAAGCCCGAGGTGCTGCAGCGGCTCGCCGCGACGCTGGCGTCGGGCAACCCGTGGGCGGACGTGGTGCCGCCGAACGTCGAGCGGGTGGTCCTGCTCGGCATGGGGTCCTCCGCGTACGCGGGCGGCGTCGCGGCCGCCCGGATGCGGGCACGCGGCCTGATCGCATCATCGGAGTTGGCCTCGTCCCAACTGCTACCCGCTTGGGGTGCGGGAACACTCGTCGTCGCAACCTCCGCGAGCGGCGGCTCGGTCGAGACCCTCGACGCACTTGACCGGCTTCCCGGTGGCGTGAGCACCGTGGCGTTGACCAACACGGCGGACTCGGCCATCACCCGGCGTTGCGACGCCGTCGTCGAGCTGGAGGCCGAATCCGAGGTCGGCGGGGTGGCCTGCCGCAGTTACCAGCACACCCTTGCCCTCCTCTTGGCACTCGAATGCCACCTGGCGGGTACGGGCACGGCCGCCCTGAGCAGCTCCGTCGCAGCGGCAGCAGATGCGTCTGCCCACCTGATCAGCACCGAATCAAGCTGGCTGCCAGAACTTTCCGACCTCCTACTCGGTCCGGCGGGAACCCATCTGGCCGCGCCTGCACATCGCTTCTGCTCTGCCCAGCAGGGCGCCCTGATGCTGAGAGAGGGCCCTCGCTTGGCGGCCGTCGGCTGCGAAACAGGCGACTGGAGCCACGTCGACGTGTACCTGACCAAGACGACCGACTACCGACTGCTGGTGTTCGCCGGTTCGGCATGGGAGCCGCAGCTGGCCGAATGGACCACCGCCCGCGGCAGCACCGTGGTCGGCGTCGGGGCAAGCGTCCCCGGGGCGCGGTACGAGGTGCGCTACCCGGGTGATTCCGACGACGATGTCCGGTTGCTCACCGAGGTGCTGGTACCCGAACTGCTCGCGGCGCGCGCGTGGCGGGGCCAGTGATCTCGCGACGTGCCTAGCGACGGTCGTTGGACGAGGCGCTGAGTTCGATCTGATCAGACACTTCGTCGGACTGTTCCTGACCGATTCCGCTGCGCAGCGAGTCGAAGATCGCCAAACCCTGACCAACCAGGCCGGTGGCAATCTCGCTCAGCCCGTCGACACCATTGAGGACCGTCAGGTTCGCGCCTGACAGACCTCGCGCGGCCTGCTTGACGATTTCGGGCAGCTGGTCGATCAGCATCCGATCCAGTGCCACGCGATTGTGCGAGGCTGCGGCTTCGGCCTGGATCTTCATCTTCTCCGCGTCGGCCACCGCGAGTATCCGGACGCGCTCTGCTTCCGCCTCGGCGGGCTTGACCACTTCCGAAACCAGTTCCTGCTGACGGAGTTCCGCGGCGCGCTGCGCCAACTCGGTGCGCATCTCCAGCACTTCGCGCCGGGCCTGCGCCTCTGCCAGCGGCCCGGCCTGAGCGGCCTCGGCCTGAGCCTTGTCGACCTCCGCCTTGTACTGGGCCTTGACGATCGCGGTCTGCCGCGCGAACTCCGCCTGGTTGCGTTGTGATTCCTGCTCGGCCTCGGCAGAGGCTTGGTTGGCCCTCGCCTGCGCGATCTGCGCCTGCTGCTGGATGGCGGCGTTGTGCGGTGCGGACATGGCCAGGATGTATCCCAGCGCTCCGTCGTCGATCGACTGGATCTGCAGGGCGTCGACGGTCAATCCGATCTTGATCATCTCCTCCTTCGAACCGTCGAGCACCTCGGTGGCCAGCTTCTGCCGTTCCTTGATGATCTGTTCGACCGTCATCGACCCGATGATCGAGCGCAGGTGGCCCGCGAAGACTCGCCCTGTCAGGACGGCCATCTGATTCTGATCCGACAGGAATCGTTGGCCGGCGCTGACGACACTCTCACTGTCGTTGCCGACTTTGAACGCGATGACCGCCCGAACGTTCAAGGTGATCCCCTGCTGGGTGACGCACTTCTCTTCGACCTCGGCCTCACACATCGCCAGGGTGAGGAAGCGGACCTTTCTGAAGAACGGCATGACGAACGCGCCGTGTCCGGTGACGACTCGGAACGGCGCATTGCCAGCGGCTCGACCGCCGGCGATCAGCATTGCCTGGTCGGGTGCAGGAACTCTATAACCGAACATGTTGTACTCCTTGACTATTCGTTCTTGTCATCGGCGGGTGTGCCGTCAGAAATCGAGACCTGACCACGCCTCGACCAGGACTGTCCGGGGACCTCGAGTGTCGATCACCAGTACTTCGGCCCCCCTGGGCAGGGGTTCCGGCGACCACGCCAGATAGGCCTCTTTAGATCCCCGCACGGTCAGAAGTACCTCCCCCGCCCCCTGGGACCCCCTGGTCGCCACGATCAAGGGTCCTACGCAGCCGATCACCGAGACATCACCCATCCCTTCGATGATCCTCTTCCTGAAGCCTTCGCCGCGAGCTCAGTCTGGTCGAGGACAGAATGCTTCACAGCAACCATTCAGCACGGCGACCCGCACGGCCCTCATCCGACGCACGCACCGCGCCCTGGCTTCAATGTCGGGATTGCGCAGCCGAACGATCGCGCTGCCGCCGACCGCGCGATCGACACGCTGCAACCTCAGCCCCGCACGGCGACTGGCGAGGGAATCTTGACTTCGCCGATGTACCGGTACCGGGATTCGCGTTGGCCGCATGTCACGGCCAGCACTCTTGCAGGACATCGGCAGGCGCAATCGTCGCAACGCTCCCCCGTCCGGCGTTACGTTGAGCAGTGAAATGCGCCCGTGCATCCCGTGGGGAGCGAAGTCATGACAGTCCCGGTCGGCATACGCACCCGGCTCGAGCCTGCGGCGCAGTCACTGGTGGTCTCGTGGACGGCAGGGACGTCGTGGTGACCGGCCGAGGGCCACTCGGCGTCTCAGCGCTCAGTCGTCGAGTGTCGTCGTTCGTCCACCTTCTCTCTCCGGTGCTTTCGCTCAGATTGAAAACCGTTGCAAAATGAATGATTTCACGCGGCGGACATTCTTCGGGGCCTGTGCGCTCGGCGCCGTCGCGGCGAGCGCTCCCGGTTTCACGGCTCGCGCCTCGCC
>NZ_JBOGDD010000141.1:0-5550 GCF_050701675.1 Mycobacterium sp.
CTGGTGTCCTACAACGAGAAGCACAACATGGCCAACGGTGAGGACAACCGCGACGGCGAGAGCCACAACCGATCGTGGAACTGTGGGGTCGAGGGCCCCACCGACGATCCGGAGATCCTCGAATTGCGCGCCAGGCAGATGCGCAACATCCTGGCGACCCTGATGGTCAGCCAAGGCACACCGATGATCAGCCACGGTGACGAGATCGGCCGCACCCAACACGGCAACAACAACGCGTACTGCCAGGACTCCGAGATCGCGTGGATGGACTGGACGCTGTGCGAGACGAACGCCGACCTGATGACCTTCGCGCGCAAGGTGACTGGACTGCGCCGGGATCACCCGGTGTTCCGCCGGCGACGATTCTTCGACGGCAAGCTGATCCGCAATGGCGACGAAGAGGTCCGTGACATCGCCTGGTTGACCAAGGCCGGGATACCGATGACACCCGACGACTGGAACTCGGGCTTCCAAAGCGTGGCCGTATTCCTCAACGGTGACGCCATACCCACTCCGAATGCCCGCGGCGAACGGGTCGTCGACGACACGTTCCTGCTGTGCTTCAACGCGCAATCCGATCCGGTCGAATTCGTGGCCGCCGCCGAAGGCGATTACGCCGAGGAATGGACGGGGGTGCTCGACTCGGCGGTGCCGACGGGCAGCACTGATCTGGTGGTCAAGTCGGGTGAGACGTTCACGCTTCAGGGACGCTCGGTCCTCATCCTGCGCAAGACGGCCTGACTCGATGCCGTCCCGGCGAAGCCTCACCTCGACCTACCGGTTGCAGATGCGCGGCCCCGAGAGCGGGCAGGCGTTCACCTTCGCGGACGCCGTGAATCAGCTCGACTACCTGAAGGATCTGGGTGTCTCGCATCTGTATCTCTCGCCGATCCTGACCGCGGGCAGGGGGTCGACCCACGGGTATGACGTCACCGATCCCACCACGGTTTCCCAGGAACTCGGCGGTCCCGACGAGTTGACGCGACTGGCAGAGGCGGCCCACGCCCGAGGGATGGGCCTCATCGTTGACATCGTCCCCAACCACGTCGGCGTGGAGGATCCGAGCCAGAACGTCTGGTGGTGGGACGTGCTCGAACACGGCCGCGAATCGGCGTACGCGTCGTTCTTCGACATCGACTGGAATCTCGACCCCGAGCACCGGATCGTGCTGCCCGTGCTCGGAGAAGACGGCGACGTCGATGGCCTGACGGTCGACGGGGACGTGCTGCGACTCGGCGACCGCACGTGGCCGATCGCGTCGGGCACCGGCACCGGAACGGGCGCGGAGGTCCACGACCGGCAGCACTACCGGCTGATCGGGTGGCGCCACAACGTGTGCGGCTACCGGCGCTTCTTCTCCATCACCTCACTGGCGGGGCTGCGGCAGGAGGACCGTGCCGTATTCGACGCCACCCACGTCGAGGTCAAGCGGTGGTTCTCGGAAGGTCTCGTCGACGGCCTTCGCATCGACCACCCGGACGGATTGTCCGATCCCGCTGGCTATCTCGAATGGCTCCGCGAGCTCACCGGCCCCGCTGCCTGGATCGTCATCGAGAAGATCCTCGCCCCCGACGAAGCCCTCGAACCGAGTCTGCCGGTGGCGGGAACCACCGGATACGACGCGCTGCGCGAGATCGGCGGTCTCCTCGTCGATCCGAGCGGAGCCCCCGACGAGCCGGATCATCTCTCGTTCGAGACCGGCAAGTTGAAGGTGGCCTCGGCCACCGGCACCCTGGCCAGTGAGCTGGCCCGCCTGCGCCGGTCCGTCGTGGCGTCCGTCGGCGCCGACCATCCACGACTGCCGGACGCCATCGCCGCACTCCTGTCACACATCGGGGTGTACCGCTCCGACTACCGCGGGCTGGCCGCGGTCATGCCCACCGCGATCGCCGAAACCGTCACCGCCACTGCGGACTTGGCCGATCCTCTGACGTTGGTGGCCGCGGCGTTGAACTACGTCGAACCCGCCACCCGGCTGCAACAGTTGTGCGGGGCCGTGACAGCCAAGTCGGTCGAGGACTGCCTGTTCTACCGCGACGCCCGGTTGGTGTCCCTCAACGAGGTCGGAGGCGAACCGGACCGGTTCGGCGTCAGCGCCGCCGAGTTCCATCACAGCGCGGCGGTGCGGGTCAGGTCGTGGCCGTCGGCGATGGTGACGCTGTCCACCCACGACACCAAGCGCAGCGAGGACGTCCGCGCCAGGATCGGTGTGTTGTCCCAGGTGTCCTCGCTGTGGTCGGAACTGGTCGCCAAATGGGTTCTCACCACCCCGCCACCGGACCCGGCCACTGGACTCTTCCTGTGGCAGAACGTCTTCGGAGTTTGGCCGGTCGACGGAACGGTGACGACGGAGCTGCGGTCCAGGCTGCACGCGTACGCGGAGAAGGCGATCAGAGAGGCAGCGCTGCACACCAGTTGGAACGATCCCGACGAGGAATTCGAGGGGGCGGTCCACCGCTGGCTCGACGATGTGGTCGACGGACCCGTCGGCGCGGAGATGACCAGCTTGGTCGCACGGCTGGACGTTCACGCCCAAAGCGACTCGCAGGTGCAGAAGCTGCTGTCACTCACCGTGCCAGGCATTCCCGACATCTACCAGGGCACCGAACTGTGGGACGACAGTCTGGTCGACCCCGACAACCGCCGACCCGTCGACTTCCCTTCGCGACGTGAGGCGTTGAACGCGTTGGCGGATGGCAAGCTCCGAATCGTCACGGGCGCACTCCATTCCAGAACTGAGCGGCCCGACACCTACCTGTCCGGCGGATATGCTCCCGTGCTCGCCGACGGCACGGCCGGCCGCCACCTCGTCTCGTTCCTCCGCGGGGACGACGTGCTGGTGGCCGTGCGCCGCTGGACGGTCGGTCTCGCCGAAAGCGGCTGGGGTGACACCTCGCTCCCCCTGCCCGACGGCGACTGGATGGACCGTCTGACCGGGCGCACGTTCAGCGGCAGGGTCGATGCGGAGTCGCTGTTCGCCGAATTGCCCGCCGTGCTGCTGGAGCGTTCTGGTGGCTGACCACGAATTCGCCGTCTGGGCGCCCGAACCCGACGTGGTGCGACTCGATGTCGACGGCGCGCTGCATCCGATGACGCGCGCCGAGGACGGCTGGTGGCGCGCAGCCGTCGAGGCGCACGCCGACAGCCGCTACGGCTTCGTCCTCGACGACGACGACACCGTGCTGCCCGACCCCCGCTCACCGCGCCAGCCCGACGGCGTGCACGACCGTTCCCAGCTATGGGACGCGTCGACGGTGGCGTGGACCGATGCCGACTGGGCCGGTCGTTCCATCGAGGGTGGCGTGATCTACGAGCTGCACGTCGGCACGTTCACCGACGTTGGCACCTTCGACTCGGCGACCGAGAGGCTGGACCACCTAGTCGACCTCGGCGTCGACTTCGTCGAGTTGATGCCGGTGAACTCCTTCAGCGGTACGCACGGCTGGGGTTACGACGGCGTCCTCTGGTACAGCGTGCAGGAGTCCTACGGCGGGCCAGACGGATTGGTTCGCCTCATCGATGCGTGCCACGCCCGCGGTCTCGGTGTCCTGATCGACGCGGTGTTCAACCACCTCGGCCCGTCCGGCAACTACCTGCCGAGATACGGTCCCTACCTGACCGAGGCGAACACGGGCTGGGGTCAGGGCATCAACGTCTCCGGGGCCGACGCCGACGAAGTCCGGCAGTACATCATCGACTGTGCGCTGCGCTGGATGAAGGACTTTCACGCCGACGGTCTGCGTCTTGATGCGGTGCATGCGCTGGCCGACCATACCGCCATCCACATCCTCGAGGAGCTGGCGAGCGAAACTGATTCCCTGGCCGAGCAATTGGGCCGACCGCTGTCACTGATCGCCGAGAGTGACCTCAACGACCCGCGGCTCATCACCCCCCGTGACCGAGGCGGGTACGGGATGACCGCTCAGTGGGACGACGACGTCCACCACGCCATCCACACGGCCGTCTCTGGCGAGCGGCAGGGCTACTACTCCGACTTCGGCTCGCTGGAAGCGCTCTCGAACACCTTGAAGCACGGTTACTTTCACGCGGGGACCTATTCGTCGTTCCGCCATCGCCGCCACGGCAGGCCGCTGGACACCGCGACGATCCCGGCCACCCGGCTGCTGGCATACACGTCGGACCACGACCAGGTGGGCAACCGTGCCGTCGGCGACCGGCCCTCGCAGAACCTGGACTTCGGTCAGCTCGCGGTGAAGGCCGCGCTGGTCCTGGCATCGCCCTACACGGCGATGCTCTTCATGGGTGAGGAGTGGGCCTCGTCGAGCCCATTCCAATTCTTCACCTCACATCCCGAGCCGGAGTTGGCCAGGGCCACCGCCGAGGGCCGCAAGGCGGAGTTCGCCGCGCACGGCTGGGATGCCGACGAGATCCCCGACCCTCAAGACCCGGCGACGTTCTCGCGGTCGAAGCTGAAGTGGGACGAGGTCGAGACCGGTGACCATGGCCGCCTGCTCGAGCTGTACCGGGCCCTGATCGCCTTGCGCCACGACGAGCCGGAGCTGGCCGACCCGTGGCTGGACCACATGTCGATCGAATTCGACGAGGATCAGCGCTGGATCGTGCTGCACCGCGGGGCGTTCGCCATCGCCTGCAACTTGAGCGAGGTGCCGGTGACCGTTCCCGTCTCGGGCGAGGTCGTCCTGGCCTCTTGCGAGCCGACCGTCGACGATTCGACCGTGCTGCAAGGTCATTCGTTCGTGATTCTCCGCTCTTTGACGTGCTGCCCGGACTGAAGTCCGAGGGTTCCCGGGGCGGCTTACGCCGCTGTCGGGGTGCTTCCTGTTTCAACACCCACTGCCGCAACGGGTTGCGGTCTTACACGGGCTCCACAGGCGTTTAGTCTCTCTGCCCGCCCGGCAGCGAGAATCACGTTGGCGGCATTGTGGTCGCGATCGTGGACCGCCTGGCATGACGGACACACCCACTGCCGGATCTGCAGAGGAAGTTCCTCGAGGAGATGTCCGCACGCCGAGCAGGTCTTGCTCGACGCCAGCCACCGCGACACCGTGTGCACGGTACGCCCATAGTGATCGGCCTTCTCGGCGATGATCTTCACGAACTGCCCCCACCCCGCGTCGCTGATGGCGCGTGCGAGCCTGCGGTTGCGCACCATTCCTGCGATGTTGAGGTCCTCGACGTGGATCACTTGGTTCTCGCGAACCAGCGCCAAAGCCTGCTTGTGGTGATAGTCCCGCCGCGCCCGCGCCACCTCATTGTGTGCGATCGCGACCTTGCGCCTGGTCTTGGCTCTGTTGGCTGATCCTTTCTGCCGGCGGGACTTCTGCCGCTCCGACCGCGCCAGTTTGCGCAGCTTGCGGCCCAGATGCTTCGGATTCACGACGTCGGCCCGTTGGCCATCGGTGGTGGCGATCGTGGCCAGTCGCGCGATGCCGACATCGACCCCGAGCCTGTCAAGATATTTGTGTAACTAGTTGTGCTCGTTGGGGTTAGAGGTGGGGGTTGATTCGGTCTGGGTAGGCCAGGGCGAGTTGTGCCAGGGCCTGTTTCCAGTTCGTGGTGATTTGTCCT
>NZ_JBOGDD010000142.1:0-5737 GCF_050701675.1 Mycobacterium sp.
CCACCGGGCTGGCTCAGTGCGCCGAGCTGACCTGGCAGCTGCGCGGCACCGCCGACAAGCGTCAGGTCGACGGCGTCACCGCCGCGCTGCAGCACAACATCGGCCTCGGCGGCGCCGCCGTCGTGACCGCCTACCAACGCGCCGACCGCTAGTCCCCATGCCCGCGAGCAGACACAAAAGCCCCTGAAATGGGCCAAAAGAGGGCCTTTTACGTCTGTTCGCGGGAGATGGTGATGACCTCGTAGAGACCGTCGGCGTGCCTGGCGCGGATGGTCTTCTTGTCGTACTTGCCGACGCTGGTGCGTGGCACCTCGTCGACGAACGTCCAGCGTTCGGGCAGCCACCAGCGAACCACCTTGTCCGCCAAGAACTCCCGCAACTCCGCCGGGGTGGCCTCGGCGCCATCGTTGAGGACGACGGCAGCCAACGGCCGCTCCTGCCAGCGCTCGTCGGGCACGCCGACCACCGCGGCCTCCAACACCGCGGGATGGGCGATGAGGTGGTTCTCCAGGTCGACCGACGATATCCACTCGCCGCCGGACTTGATGACGTCCTTCGCGCGGTCGGTGAGGGTCACGTAGCTCAGCGGGTCGATGCGCCCCACGTCTCCGGTGCGCAGCCAGCCGCCTGCGAACTTGGAGTCGTCGCGGTTGCGGTAGTACGAACCCGTGATCCAGGGGCCACGGACCTCGAGCTCACCAACCGCCTTGCCGTCGTTGGGTAGCGGGTCGCCCGCGTCGTCGACGATGCGGACCTCGACACCGCACATGGGCCTGCCCTGCGTGGCCCGCAGCGCCCAGTGCTCCTTCTCCGACGCACCAGGCGGCGGCCAGGCCATCGTCGCCACCGGCGAGGTTTCGGTCATCCCCCACAGCTGGCGGATCTGGACGCCGAACTTCTCCTCGTAGGCCTTCATGAGCGAGACCGGCACCGCCGACCCACCGCACGACACCAGTCGCAGTGACGAGATATCGCGTCCCGGTGAGGATTCCAGGCAGTGCATCACGTCGTTCCAAATGGTCGGCACCGCGCCCGCGACGGTGGGCCTCGCGGTCTCGATGACGTCGATGATCGACTTCGCGTCGAGGAACCGATCGGTCAGCACCAGGTCGGCGCCCGCCATCAGCGCGGCGTAGGGCAGTCCCCAGGCGTTGGCGTGGAACATCGGCACGATCGGCAACACCGAGTCTTGGGCGCCGATGCCGAGGTTGTTGGCCGTACACGTGCTCATGGCGTGCAGGTAGCTCGAACGATGGCTGTAGACAACGCCTTTCGGGTTGCCGGTGGTGCCGCTGGTATAGCACATGGCGGCGGCCGAGGTTTCCTCGACGACGGGCCAGTCGAACTCGGGTGACTGAGCGGCCAGCGTCTCGTCGTAGCGAAGCACGGTCTTGCCCGACTCGATCAGCGGTGCGAGATCGCCGTCGCCGACCGCGATCACGGTGTGCACGGTGTCCAGCAGCGGCAGCACCGGGACCAGTTGAGCCGTCAGCGACAGGTCGGCGATGATCACCTCGTCCTCGGCCTCGTTCGCGATGTAGGCGATCTGTTCCGGCGACAGCCGGATGTTGAGCGTGTGCAACACCGCGCCCATCGACGGCACCGCCAGATACGCGGCGACGTGCTCGGCGCTGTTCCACATGAACGTGGCGACCCGGTCGTCACCGTCGATGCCGAGTGCGCGCAGCGCGTTGGCCAGCCTGCCGATCTGCTCGCCGAGTTCCCGGTAGGTGCAGGTGCGGTAGCGGCCGTCGCCCATCGCCGTGGTGACCGTGCGGTCGCCGTTCACTTCGCAGGCGTAGCGCATGATCGTCGTGATGGTCAGCGGGACGTCCTGCATCGTGCTCTGCATGTGAGCTCCTCCCTGCGTTGGCCGCGATGCTAGTGGCGGTACCCGCCGAAATTGGCGGTTCGGCCAGGTGCAACGAATCCGGCCTCACAGGCGATGTACAGAGGAACGATTCGGTCTCCAGATAGGGGGCGCATATGCGTCCGTCGTCGATATTCACCACTTTGGTCACTTCTGCCGCAGCAGTGTGCGTTTCGCTGGCCGTCTCCTCCGGTGTGGCCCATGCGGACCAGACCGCGCAGGAGACGATCTCCCAGCTCGAGTCCGAGGGCTTCACCGTGAACGTCGACCGGGTGGGTAGCGCGCGAATCGACGACTGTGTCGTCACCAGCGTCCGCAATCCGCAGACTCAGACCCGCAACGTCCGCGACTACTACGGCAAGCGAGACGCGAACGGCAACCGCAAGTACCGCATCATCGAGGTCGTCGTCAGCCGCTCGATCTCGGTGTCGCTGGACTGCTCGCGCTGACGCCGCTCCTCGCGCGAGCGCGCGTCGGGAAGCAATCGAGTTCCACTGGCGCCGTCCATGGTGGATGATTGACATGAACATGACAGGAAGGCGCCTCATGCGCACGAAGTGGGCGGTCGCCGCGGTGACCATCGGGGTATGCGGAGCCGCACTGGCGCCGGCGGGATTCGCAAGCGCAGAGACGGCGCAGGAGACGATCAGCCGGCTTCAGTCCCAGGGCTACACGGTGAACATCGACAAGATCGGTACCGCGCCGATCGACAAGTGCACGGTCACGAGTGTCCGCAACCCGCAGACCGTCTCGCAGCTGGTGCCCTACGTCGGCCCAGGGCGCAATGGTGACCGCAGTTTCCTGGTGCCGCAGGTGACCAGTCAGACGATCTCGGTCTCACTGGTCTGCTGACGCCGACCAGGCTTCGCTGAGCCGTCGCACACGTAGAAGGACCCGGCCGAGGGGGGATTCGACCGGGTCCTTCATTTGCGCGCCCTACGCCGACGCAGGGACCTTCACCTGCGTCGGATCTTCGGCGCGTGACTCGTGATCGTCCAGCATCGTCGATTCGTTGAACGGGGCGTCGCCGCTGAGCACCGCATCGACCCTGGCCCGGTTGATCGTCTTGGTCCACGTGCCGACCAGCATCGTGGCGACCGCGTTGCCCGAGAAGTTGGTCACCGCCCGCGCTTCGGACATGAACCGGTCGATGCCCACGATCAGGCCGACACCGTCGAGCAGGTCGGGACGGTGACTCTGCAGGCCGCCGGCCAGCGTGGCCAGTCCGGCGCCGCTGACTCCGGCCGCACCCTTGCTGGCGACGATCATGAACACCAGAAGCGAGATCTGTTCGCCGATGGCCAGCGGCTTGCCCATGGCGTCGGCAACGAACAGCGAAGCCATGGTCAGGTAGATCGCCGTGCCGTCCAGGTTGAACGAGTAGCCGGTCGGGACGACCACGCCAACCGTCGTCTTCTCGACGCCCAGGTGCTCCATCTTCGCGATCAGACGAGGCAGGGCCGATTCGGAGGACGAGGTCGCGAAGATCAGCAGGTATTCGCGGGCCAGGTAACGGACCAGCCGGAAGATCGACACACCCGCCACCGCCCGCAGCAGCACGCCGAGCACGCCGAACACGAAGACGATGCAGGTGAGGTAGAACCCGAGCATCAGAGTCAACAGCTGCGTGACGGCGCTCCAGCCGGTCTGACCGACGACGTTCGCGATCGCTCCGAAGGCGCCGATCGGGGCCAGCCACAAAATCATGGCGAGCACCTTGAACACCAGCTTCTGCACCGCCTCGATCCCACGCAGGATGCCTTCACCCGCGGTGCCCATGCCCTGCAGTGCGAACCCGACGAGCAGGGCGATGAACAGGGCCTGCAGCACATTGCCCTCGGTCAGCGACGACAACAGCGACGTCGGAATGATGTGCTGGATGAAGTCCATCAGACCGCCTGCCTCGTGGGCGGTCTCGGCGAGCTGGCTCCCCTTGTCCGACGTCGCGGAGAGGTTGAGGCCGGTGCCAGGGCTGAGCAGGTTTCCGACGACGAGACCGATCGCGAGCGCGACGGTCGACATCGCCAGGAAGTAGACGAACGCGAGCCCGCCGACCTTTCCGACCGTCGCCGCGGCGCGCACTTTTCCGATGCCGAGCACGATCGTGCAGAAGATGACGGGGACGATCATCATCTTGATGAGGCTGACGAACATCGTGCCGAGCACGCCGACACTCTTGCCGACGTCGGGGGCGAGCAGACCCACCGCGACGCCTGCGACGACGGCGACGATGACCGCAAGGTAGAGCCAATGGGTGCGGTCCCGCTTCTTCGGCGGGGCGGACGTGTCCAGCTGGTCTGTCATGGCCGAATCTCCTTGAACGTACGGTCGAGCGACGAATGTGGTCTGTAAGGATGGTCTTCCTACGAGTGATCCAGGTCACCCTTTAGTTCATTACGTTCACGTCCCGACGTTCCGGAGGTCCGATGCGCAGGTGGTGGCCACGCTCGTTGGCCGGCCAGGCGATCGCGCTCCAGATTGCGGTGATCGCCGTGGTGGTGCTGGTCGGCAGCGTTTTGGCGCTGCTCGACGCACGCGAGGACGGCGACTCCGCCGCCCGCCAGCAAGTGGTGAGCATCGCGACGGCACTGGCCGACTCACCCTCGACCGCGCAGGCGATCGAATCGGGAAGGGCGACCGCGATTCTGCAGCCGGTCACCGAGGCGGTGCGCACCAACACCGACATCGCGTTCATCACGATCATGGCGCCTGACGGCACACGTTTCACTCACACCGATCCGAGTCAGATCGGCGGAATCTATCTCGGAACCATCGAACCCGCGCTGCGCGGCGAGACGTTCAGCGAGGTGTACACGGGGACGCTGGGTCCATCGATTCGTGCCATCGCGCCGGTGCACGACTCATCCGGTCACGTCGTTGGACTGGTCTCCGCGGGTATCACGCAGCAGACGCTGGCCCAGCGCTGGCGCGACCAGTGGCCGATGATCGCCGCCGTCGGCATTGGGGCCCTTGCCCTTTCGTTCGTCGGGGTGTGGGCCATCCGGCGTCGCCTGCTGCGTCAGACGCACGGACTTCGGCCGGATGAACTGCGCGTCATGTACGAACACCACGACGCCATCCTGCATTCGGTGTCCGAGGGGCTCGTCGTGCTCGACCGCGACCGGGTGGTGTTGATCAACGACGAGGCACGCCGTCTGCTCGGGCTCCCCGCAGGCCGGGTGGTGCCGACGGATCTGCCCGAGTTCCTTCGCGCCTACGCCCCCGGTGCACGCGACGAGGTGCACGTCACCGATCAACGGGTACTGGTGGTCAACCGTTCACGCGTGACGGATTCGGCACACTCGGAAGTGGTCACCGTGCGCGACCGCACCGAATTGCAGGGCGCGCTGGGGGAATTGAGCTCGCTGCAGATACTGACCGAATCGCTGCGCGCACAGGCACACGAGGCGGCCAACAAGCTGCACACCGTGATCACCATGGTCGAGATGGGCCGACCGGAGGAGGCCGTCAGGTTCGCGACCGACGAGCTGGCCCTCTCCCAGCGACTGGTCGACCGGCTGTCGAACGATGTCGGTGAACCCGCCCTGGTGGCGCTGCTGTTGGGCAAGTCGGCCCAGGCCGACGAGCGGGGCATCCCGCTGACGATCACCGAGGACACCCACCTGCCGTCGGACGGGGACGACGTGCCACTGTCGTCGCAGGAGATGATCACCGTGCTTGGCAACCTGATCGACAATGCGATGGATGCGTGCGACCGCGATGACCCGTGGGTCGAGGTCACGGTCGCGCTGCACGAGCACGAGTTGCTCGTGCGTGTGGCCGACAGCGGTGCGGGAATGGACGCCGAGACCTTCGAGCGGGCCATGCAGCGCGGTTACTCGACCAAGGCCGGGATCGAGCCAGAAC
>NZ_JBOGDD010000143.1:0-1819 GCF_050701675.1 Mycobacterium sp.
TCACCACGCTGGTCTCGGTCGTCCTCGGCACCGTCGGCGCCTGGATGCTGTATCGCTACCGATTCCCCGCCGTGCGGCTGGTGCAGACGCTGGTCTTCATCCCGATGATCATCCCCGAGGTGATCATGGGCGTCAGCCTGCTGATCCTCTTCGTCGTCATCCACCTGGAGCTCGGCTACACGACGATCATCATCTCGCACATCACCTTCTGCTTCCCGTTCGTCATGGTCGCCGTGCAGGCGCGGCTGTCGGGGCTCGATCCGTCGCTGGAGGAAGCCGCCATGGACCTCGGCGCGCCCCCGGCGCTGGCCTTCCGCAAGGTGATGGTGCCGTACCTGATGCCGGCGATCATCTCCGGCGCGCTGATGTCCTTCACCCTCTCGCTCGACGAGCTGATCGTCACCTACTTCACCGCCAGCGCCGGCACGCGCACGCTGCCGTTGGAGATCTTCGGGCGCGTCAAGAAGGGGCTGGATCCGACCCTGAACGCCATCTCCACCGTCTTCATCCTCTCCACCGTGATGCTGGTCGTCGTGACCGAGATCCTCAAGCGACGCGACCGCGCACCATCCTGACGAGAAGGAGTCCCCCATGAAGCGTCTCGCGCTGTTCGCCGCCACCTGCCTCGCCGCCGCCACCCTGCACGCCTGCAGCAAGTCGCCGGAGGGGGAACAGGCGTCGGCCGCCAAACAGGCGCCGAAGGAGATCAACCTGTTCGCCTGGTCGGAGTACGTGCCGCAGGCGGTGATCGACGGCTTCACCAAGGAGACCGGCATCAAGGTCAACTACGAGACCTATGCCTCGAACGAGGAGATGCTCGCCAAGCTGGTCTCCGGGGCGCAGAAGTACGACCTCATCCAGCCGTCGGAGTACACCATCGAGGCGCTGGTCAAGGAGAAGGTGCTGCAGCCGGTCGACTGGGCAAAAGTCCCGAACATCACGAACGTGGCGCCGGGATTCAAGAACATGCCGCACGACCCGGCGCAGCAGTACACCGTCCCGTGGATGGGCGGCACGGTCGGCATCGTGGTCAACACCGAGAAGGTGACCGAGGAGATCAAGGGCTACAACGACGTGTTCCAGGAGAAGTACAAGGGCCGCATCGTCGTGCTCGACGACCCGCGCGAGATCGTCAGCTGGGCGCTCGCCACGCAGGGCATCGGCGCCAACGACGTCACCCCGGAGAACCTGGAGAAGATCAAACCGGTGCTGCAGAAGTGGCTGCCGCTGATCAAAGTGTACGACTCGGACAGCCCGAAGACCGCGCTGCTCAACGGCGACGTCGACCTCGGCATCGTCTGGTCGGGCGAAGCGGCGCTGCTCTACAACGAGAACAAGAAGTTCAAGTACATCCTGCCGGCCGACGGCGCGCACATGTTCGTCGACAGCCTCGCCATCCCGGCCAACGCCCCCAACCCCGACGGCGCCATGGCGTTCATGAACTACACCCTGCGGCCGGAGGTCAGTAAGTTGATCTCGGCCGATTTCCCCTACACCAACCCGAACCTCGAAGCGCGCAAGCTGCTCACCCCCGAAGAGATCGACAACCCGGCCAGCTACCCATCGAGCACCTTGAAGCTCGAGACCTTCCGCGACATCGGCGACTCCGCCGTCCAGATCGACAAGATGATCACCGACCTGAAGGCGCAGAGCTGACGCGGATGAGACTGAAGACAAAAGATTCTAAAGCGGAGACGCGGAGACGCGGAGGGCGCAGAGCCGGAGCCAGCGAGAGTTCTCAGAAGGCTTTGCCCAAGAACTCAAGAAATCCAACAACGGATTCCGCGGATTAAGCCGATTTCACGAAGTAGGGCTCAGA
>NZ_JBOGDD010000144.1:0-3114 GCF_050701675.1 Mycobacterium sp.
ACCTGGTTGAGCGCGAGCGCCGCGGTGCCGAGCATGGTGGCTCGGTCGGCGCTGCCGACGGCGTCCCGCAACTGGGCGGCGACGGCGGGCCACGCCGCATCGCGGTCGCTACGGTACAGGTCCGCGCAGCCGAGACAGCTGGTGACACCGGGAATCACCAACGGACCGACCAGCCCCGTCCCGTCGCGCACCCGCACCGGAAGGTGCGGAACACGCGCCTGATGCAGGTCGTGCAGGACCCGCGGATCAGCGACGAGGAAGTCCGACAACACCACCAGGTCCACGGATCCCGGTGTGACACCCGCATGGCTGAGCCTGCTTTGGCGCACCCTGGCCCCCGAACACCGCAGGGCGCTCGCCAGGAGGTCCGACAGGGGGCCGCGGCCGTGGATGCGGATCGACGCCGACCGGGTGCGCGGCGGTGTGGTGGTCGCCAGCCCCGCCTCGACGAGGGACGCCACCAGTTCCGTCATGGCCGACGCGTCGACGATTCCCCGATTCAGCGCCAGCGCCCGCAGATCGTTCGCCGAGACACCGGACTGCATCGCGCGCAGCAGGTCGGCCAGCGCGGCTGCCGACAACCCATCGGGTGGGTGGACGAGCATCGCGCGCCGCGGGTCCCATCCCACCTGCACCAGGTCATCCGGCCTGACCAATACCGGCATGGCCGGATTGAGGGTGTGGCTCGACATGCGACGACTCTGCCACGGGACGCCGCTACGGCGATTTAGTTATCCACAGGCCCAGAGCTAGGCCCCGGATCGGGGCCCTTCTCCTCGTCGTTGAAGTCCTTCTCGAGGTCGGCGATTGCCTGGTCCATGCCGCTGGTGTCGCCGCCCACGACGCGGTCGATGAAGCTCGCGGGTTCGTCGAGATCGTCCGCGCCGGGAAGCAAGTCGGGGTGCTGCCAGACCGCATCACGGGCATCCGCGCCGACGGCCTCGGTGAGCCGCTCCCACAACACTGCGGCCTCCCGCAGCTTGCGCGGTCGCAGTTCCAGTCCGACGAGGGTCGCGAAGGTCTGCTCGGCGGGCCCACCCGTGGCGCGTCGACGGCGAAGCGTCTCGCTCAACGCCGACGAACTGGGGATCCGGTCGCCCAGGGCGGCGGCCACGACGGTCTGCACCCAACCTTCGATGAGGGCCAGTAGCGTCTCGAGCCGTTCGAGCGCCGCGATCTGTTCTGGCGTCGACTTCGGCTCGAAGATGCCCTGATTGAGGAGCTGCTCCATGGCCGACGGGTCACCGAGGGTGGCGGGATTGAAGCCCGCAGCGAGTTCCTCGATACCGCTCGTGTCGACCTTCATGCCGCGGGCGAAGGCCTCCACGGCGTTGAGCAACTGGGTCGACAGCCAGGGCACGTGGCTGAACAGGCGGTGGTGCGCCGCCTCGCGCGCGGCGAGGAACATCATGATCTCGCCGCGTGGCTGCTCGAGTCCCTCGGCGAACGACTCGATGGACTCGGGCATCAGGGCCGCGGTTCCCTTGGGTCCCAGGGGCAGCCCAATGTCGGTGGAGGTCAACACTTCCTTCGACAGCGTGCCAAGGGCCTGGCCGAGCTGTGAACCGAATGCCATGCCGCCCATCTGGGTCATCATCGCGAGCAGTGGGCCCGCCATGGCCTTGGCTTCCTCCGGCAGCGCCGAGGCCCACATCGTCGACATCTGCTCGGCGACAGGGTCACACAGGCGCTTCCAGGTGGCCAGCGTGTTGTCGACCCAATCGCTTGGCGTCCACGCCACGGCGGTCGTGGTGCCCGCCGGAAGGGGAGTCACACCGTCGAGCCAGGTGTCGGCCAGGTGCACGGCGTCGACGACGGCTGCGGTGGTCTTCTCTGGGACCGGTTTGACGAAGCCGATGGAACTGGACGCCAACTGGCGGGCCAGGTCGTAGTTCACGGGGCCGGACTGGGCGCCACCCGGCGTCGTGCCTGCGCCACTGAACATCTCGCCTAGTCGGGAGAAGATCTGACCCAGGTTGGACATGTCGAATTCGCCGCCCCCGAATCCGAATGGATCCGATTGCGACCCCTTGTCCGGGTCCTTCTTGCGGTCGTCTCGCTCGGGGTCGTCTCCCGAGGAGAAGCCGAAGGGCAGGTCAGCCATGGCTTCCACGGTACTCACCACTCGGCCGCCGCGCGGGGCCCCGGGTCACGCTGAGAGTGAACTCGAACGCATCCGGCGAGCGCTGGGAGGGAGAAAGGGGCGCGAGCCTTACTGTGGGCACCGTGAACAGGCGGGTAATGACACTGGTGGTGGCGCTGGTGCCGATCGTGGCGTTCGGTCTGCTGATGTCCTTGGTGACGGTGCCGTTCGTGGCACTCGGTCCCGGGCCGACGTTCAATACCCTCGGAGAAGTCGAGGGAAAGCAGGTCGTCGACATCCAGGGCACCGAAGTGCATCCCACGTCGGGGCACCTCAACATGACCACGGTCAGCCAGAGCGACGGTCTGACCCTCGGCCAGGCGCTGCAGCTGTGGATGTCGGGTGACCAACAACTCGTCCCGCGTGACCTGGTGTACCCGCCGGACAAGTCCAAGGACGACATCGACAAGGAGAACGCGGGCGACTTCAAGCAGTCGGAGAACAGCGCCGAGTACGCCGCGCTCGGCTACCTCAAGTACCCGCAGGCCGTCACCGTCCAGAACGTCACCGACCCTGGGCCGTCGGCGGGGAAGCTGCAAGAGGGTGACGCGATCGACCTGGTCAACGACAAGCCCGTGGCCAACCTCGAGCAGTTCACCGCCATCCTGAAGACGACCAAGCCCGGTGATCAGCTGGTGATCGACTATCGCCGCAAGGACGGCTCCCTCGGCACGACGACGGTCACGTTGGGCAAGAACAAGGACCGCGACTACGGCTTTCTCGGCGTCGGGGTGCTCGACGCGCCGTGGGCGCCGTTCAAGATCGACTTCAACCTCGCGAACATCGGCGGCCCGTCGGCCGGTCTGATGTTCAGCCTCGCCGTCGTCGACAAGCTCACGACGGGCGACCTCAACGGCGGCAAGTTCGTCGCGGGCACCGGAACCATCACCGGCGACGGCAAGGTGGGTCCGATCGGCGGCATCTCGCACAAGATGTACGCCGCGCAGGAGGCCGGGGCGACGGTGTTCATG
>NZ_JBOGDD010000145.1:0-5194 GCF_050701675.1 Mycobacterium sp.
CGCGCCCCGGGTAGGACACCCCCGCGTTGTGGACGAGGACGTCGAGATCGGTGAGCACCTCCGCGGCCGCCTCGAGGGACTCGGGGTCGGCGAGGTCCAGTGGCCAGGTCGGGGCCCCGAGTCGCGCGGCGAGCGCGTCGAGGCGGTCCGAGGGGCGGCCGGCCAGAAGGAGTGTGTGGGTGGGCGCGAGCGCGTCGGCGATGGCCGAGCCGAGGCCGCCCGCCGCGCCCGTGATCATCGCAGTCGGCACACAGGGAACCCTACCGACCTGCGCGCTTGCCTTCGGCGTCGCATGATTGATCCGATGCCACCGGATTCGAGCTTCGCGCCCACCCAGTTAGCGGCCCGTGCCGCCTATCTGCTGCGCGGCAATGACCTCGGCGCGATGACCACCGCCGCGCCCCTGCTGTACCCGCACATGTGGAGTTGGGATGCGGCGTTCGTGTCGATCGGCCTGGCTCCGCTGAGCGTCGAGCGGGCCGTCGTCGAGCTGGACACCCTGCTGTCGGCGCAGTGGGCCAACGGGATGATTCCGCACATCGTGTTCGCCAACGGCGTCGACGGCTACTTCCCTGGCCCGGCGCGCTGGGCCACCTCCGCGCTGGCGGCCAATGCACCGCGCACCAGGCACACCTCTGGGATCACGCAGCCGCCCGTGCACGCGATCGCCGTGCAACGCATCCTCGACCACGCCCGCACGCGGGGCCGTTCCACGCGGGCGGTCGCGGAGGCGTTCCTCGATCGCCGTTGGACGGACCTGGTCCGCTGGCACCGCTGGTTGGCCGAGGCGCGGGATCCCGATTCGCACGGCCGGGTCACGATGTACCACGGCTGGGAGTCCGGTATGGACAACTCGCCGCGGTGGGACAACGCCTACGCCAACGTGATTCCTGGCGTGATACCGGAATACCAGCGCGAGGACAATGCCATCGTCACCGACGCGACGCAGAGGCCGTCCGACCTCGAGTACGACCGCTACATGTGGCTCGTCGAGGAGATGAAGTCGGTGAACTACGACGACGCCCTCCTGCCCAAGGTGATGAGCTTCGCCGTCGAGGACGTCTTCGTCTCCGCGATCCTCTCGGTCGCGTGCACCGTGCTCGCCGAGATCGGCGAAGACTACAAACGGCCGCACTCCGATGTTCGCGACCTGTACTCCTGGGCCGAGCGCTTCCGCCGGGGCGTCGTCGAGACCGCGCACGAACGCACCGGCGCAGCAAGGGATTACGATCTGAGGGCGAAGAAGTGGATCCCCACTGAGACGGTCGCGCAGTTCTCGCCGCTGCTGTGCGGCGGGCTGCCGCACGACCGGGAGCGCGCCCTGTTGAAGCTCCTCGAGGGCCCACGGTTCTGCGGGCATCCGGACCTCAGGTACGCGCTGATCCCCTCGACGTCGCCGGTATCACGTGACTTCCGGGCGCGCGAATACTGGCGCGGGCCGATCTGGCCGGTGGTGACGTGGCTGTTTTCGTGGTGCTTCGCCAGGAGGGGATGGTCGGAGCGTTCGTCGAATCTGCGGCGCGAAGGACTTCGGCAGGCCAGCGACGGCACGTTCGCGGAGTATTACGAACCGTTCACCGGGGAGCCGCTGGGCAGTATGCAACAGTCGTGGACCGCCGCGGCGGTGCTGGACTGGTTGGGCTGAGGCACTGTCGGGCTACGGGCCCTGCTCGGCCAATCGGGACAGCGGCGCAAGGGCTTTGGCCAGCGTCTCGCGCTCGTCTTCACTGAGTCTGCTCAACAGCACGGCCAGCGCGGCGCGCCGGGTGGCCAACGCCTCGCGGTGCTGAACCAGCCCGCGGGGTGTGACGTCGACCAGGACGGCACGCAGATCAGACGGGTCGCGTGAACGCTTCACCAGGCCCAGCTTCTCGAGCCTGCGGATCGCGACGGTGGTGGTGGGGGTGCGCACGCGCTCGTGTGCGGCGAGCTCGGTCATCCGGATCGGACCGAGGTCCAGCAACGTCAGCAGGATGGACAACTGCGCCAGGGTGAGGTCGGCTCCGCCCTCGGGCGCATTGCGATTGGAGGTGTCGGTCCGGCGCAGCACGGAGAACAGCTTGGAGAGCACCTGCTGCAGCTCTCCGGCCAGCTCAGTGACCTGCGGTTCGGTCTCCACCATAATTCGCTAGTCTAACCTGTCATTGCCTGTCAGAAGCACGACATGCGGTTTTTCATCCGAAATGACGTGATTCCGCACCTGACCGGCCTCGCCAATTCCTTGCCAGCGGGCCCGATCACAGAACCTGGGATAGGAACTGGCGGAGCCGGTCGGTCTCGGCATCGGAGAAGACGCGCTCGGGTGGGCCGGATTCGACGACCTTTCCGTGGTCCATGAACACCACGGCATCGGCCGCCGACCTGGCGAACCCCATCTCGTGGGTGACGACGACCATCGTCATGCCGTCGGCGCCGAGATCCGCGATCAGCGCCAGGATGCCCTTGACCAGTTCGGGATCCAGTGCCGAGGTCGCCTCGTCGAAGAACATCACCTGCGGAGCCATCGCAAGGGCGCGCGCGATCGCCACCCGCTGCTGCTGCCCGCCGCTGAGGGTCGATGGGCGGACATCGGCCTTGTGCCGCAACCCGACTCGTTCAAGTTGTGCCAGGCCGAGCTCGCGGGCCGCGTCGGCGGAGAGCTTCTTCAGCTTGCGAGGCCCCAGCGTGACGTTGTCGAGCACGCTCTTGTGCGGGAACAGATTGAACTGCTGGAACACCATGCCGATGCGCTGCCGCAATGCATCGGGGTCGTCCTTGAGCACCGATCTACCGTCGAGCAGAATGTCGCCGCTGTCGGGCTCGTAGAGCCGGTTCAGTGCCCGCAGGAGGGTCGACTTGCCGGAACCCGACGGGCCGATGACCGCCGTCGTCGTGCCTGCGGGTACGTCGATGTCGACGCCGCGCAGGACCTTGTTCGGACCGAACGCCAGGTGAATGTCCTTGCCGGTCAACGAAACCGGGTCGACCTTCGCGGTCTGGGCCGCGGGCGCGGGTGCGGACATCAGATCATCTCCTGGGTGGCAGTCGGGGCTAACGGGTCCTCCGCCTCGGTGGACGTCCTGCCGCGTCGCAGCCGGGTGTCGATGTAGTTGACCAGGTGGGTCAGCGGGATGGTCAACGCGAGGTAGAACAGGCCCGCGGCCACCAGCGGCGAGAGGTTCCCGGTCTGCGCGTTGAGATCCCGGCCGACCTGGAACAGTTCGCGCTGGCTGGCGATAAGCCCGAGGAAGTACACCAGCGACGAGGCCTTCAGCAGCGAGATGAACTGATTCACCAGGGCAGGCAGCACGCGGCGGATGCCCTGCGGTACCACCACCAGGCGCATCGACGACGAGTAGCTGAAACCCAGTGCGCGAGAGGCTTCGAGCTGGCCCGCCTCGACGCTCTGGATGCCGGAGCGCAGGATCTCCCCGATGTAGGCCGCCGCCATCAAGCCGAGTGCCGCGATGCCCAACGGGTAGGGGTTGTTGCCGGTCAGTCCGCCGACGATCGGGCCGACGCCGAGGCCGATGATCAGGATGATCACCACCTCGGGAAGCCCGCGGAAGACATCGGTGTAGACCCGGGCCGGCCACCGCAGCCAGCGCGTGCTGGAGATGCCCGCGACGGCGAGGCCCAAGCCGAGCACCAGGCCGATCACGGCCGCGCTGATGGTCAGAATGAGCGTGTTGGGCAGCCCCGTCTTGAACAGGTCGGGGATCGCCTTCTTGTACAGGTTCCAGTCGAGGAACGAGTCCTTCAGTTGCCGCAGTACGGATTTCGGGGCGACGGCGGAGTTGTCGGCCGCGGGCGTCTTGCTGGCGGCGATCGCGGCGAAGTCGGGGAGCGCAGGCACTGGGGCGGCCTTGGATCCGGGCTTCCAGCCTGGCGGCAGCGCACGCGGCACCCAGTCGGAGTACAGCTTCGCCCAGGTTCCGTCGGCGATCACGGCGTCGAGCCCGGAGTTGAGCGCGTCGATGAGCGGCTTGTTCTCCTTCGCGACGGCGTAGGCGACGAAGTTGTCCAGGCTGAAGGTGTTCTCGACGATTTGCGCCGGGTCGCCCGCCTGAACCGTGCCGACCGCCTGCTGCGACGGCGCCACCCAGGCGTCGATCTGGCGCGTCTTCAGGCTGGCGTAGACGGTGTTGTAGTCGGGGAACTTCACCGGATCCAGATGCAGGGTGTCGACGACATAGGCCTCCTGCACCGTGCCCTGCACCACGCCGATGCGTTGGCCGGCGGCCAGTTTGTCGAAGCCGGTGATCGGTGAGCCGGAGGGGACGACCAGTGAGAAGTAGCCGAAGTCATAGCCGTTGGTGAAGCCGACGGTCTGCCTGCGGGCATCGGTGGTGGTGATCGAGGACGAGCCGACGTCGAAGCGGCGCGACGCCACCTGCGCGAGCAGACCCGAGAAGTCGGTGCCGACGAAGTTGACCTTGAGGCCGAGCTTGTCTGCGATGGCACGGAACAACTCGTTGTCGAAGCCGGTGAACTGACCCGCGGCGTTGATGCAGATGCTCGGCGGCGCATCCGACAGCGTGCCGACGGTCAGCACACCCGGCGTACCCAGGCTCAGCGCGACGGGGTTCACGGCTGTCAGCGGCTCGACGTTCGGCGTCGTGTACCTGTCGGCTTCAGGGCCCTTCGCCGCCGCCGCCAGATTGGTGGGCAGCGCGCTGGCGCTTTCCACACCGGGAGGGGCGCACTGGTCGTTGTCCGCGCCTGCCATCGGCGCGAGTCCCATCGTCGCGACGAAGAGTGCGGCCAGTGCGACGACGACAGCCTTGTACATTCGCTCGCCGGTCATCTGAGGAAACCTATCGTCCCCCGCCACGGGAGCCGTGGATTCGGCTCAATCAGAGTGCAACGGACGGGGCATTCGGTGACGCGGACGGCCCGAGCACGCGGCGCCGGATGAGCTCGGCCACCATGACCCGGCCCATGGCCTCGGCGCGGCCCGCGCAGGCCGCCCTGGCCGCGTCCGCATCCCCGTCGGCGATCGCGGCCGTCTCGGTGACGTAGAACGGAAGCATCTCGTCGTGGCTGCCGAAGTACGCGCCCCAGAAGGTCCGCGGCATGAACGTCTGGGACGCCCGGATCGCAGCCTGCAGACGCGGTCCGGCGTATTCGTCGTTGATCGTCTTGCGGTAGCGCCACGTGTGCTCGTGGAATGCCCGCGACTCCACGGTGCCGCGCAGCGTGGTCAGCGTGGCCT
>NZ_JBOGDD010000146.1:0-11516 GCF_050701675.1 Mycobacterium sp.
GTGATGCGGGGCGCAGGCGTTCCAGGCTGACCCCGGTGGGCGTCATGAGGACGGTGCCATCGGCGTCAATGGCGCTGAGGTTGCCGGTTCGCCCGAAGGTCAGGCCGCGACGAAAGAAGGAAGCACCGAGTTCGGCGATGTCGCTGGCGACCGTCATGAGAGCGTCGGTCCGGTGGCAGCGCGGACGAGAAGGTCGAGGTCGCCGAAATTGCCGGATTTGAGAAGCAGTGAGATGTCGTGGTCGGGAGTGCTACACCAGGGGACTCCGCGGTCGGCTTCGGCGTCGACGACAACGGATTTGACGCCCAGCGCATCGACGACGGCGCCGGAGGTCTCCCCGCCCGCAACGATGATGCGGCGTGCTCCCGCGGCGACGGCGGCCTTGGCCAGCGCACCCATCGTGGCCTCGAGTTGATCGGCGACGACGGGATCGGCGGGGCCGCGCTCGTCTGCCGGTGCCGAGGAGTAGACCATCACCGGCTTGTCGCCGAGGTGCTCGAGTAGCCACGCCAGGGCCGGCTCGAAGAGGTCGCCAGGGGGGGCCGCAGTGCGGGGATCGAGGCGGTGTGAGGCGAAGTGCTGCCGAGCGTGGGCGACCTGGCTCAGCGTGGTCTTCGAGCAGCTGCCTGCGAAGACGACGCTGGCCCCTGGCGGGGCAGGCAAGGGCTCGACACCGTCATCGCAACCGTGGTCGGCGATGACTTGCCCGAGTGCGCCGGCCAGTCCCGCGGCGCCGGTGAGCACGGCCATGCCTCGCACGGCGCGGGCGATGGTGATCAGGTCGTCGTCGGTGAGCGCGTCGAGCACCACGTGGCGGATGCCGTCACCGGCGGCATGGCGCAATTCGTCGGCTAGGGCCGCGCTACCGCGGCGAACATGCTGCCAGTCAATTAGTTTCACCGGATGCGGGCTTTGGGCGGCCATCAGCCGGGGCAGGTGCGACTCGGTCATGGGGGTCAACGGGTGGTGGCGCATCGACGATTCCGACAACAGCTGGTCGGCGACGAACAAGTGGCCCTGGTAGACGGTGCGACCATGTTCGGGTGCGGCGGGGCAAACCACCGTCATGGACTCGCCTGCGGCGTCGAGCAGCGCGTCGGCTACCGGACCGATGTTGCCTGCCGCAGTCGAGTCGAAGGTTGAGCAGTACTTGAAGTAGATGGTGCCCACTCCGGCTGTTTTGATCAACCAGTCTCGCGCGGCCAGCGACATCGTCACGGCATCCTGGGCGTCGAGCGCACGGGTCTTGAGCGCGACGACCACGGCGTCGACGTCGTCGAATTGCGCTGTGTCGTCGGGCGTTCCGAACAACAGCACGGTGCGTAAGCCCTGCCGTCGGAATGCTGCCGCGACATCCGTGCCGCCGGTGTAGTCGTCGGCGATGCACCCGATCGTCGGGCTGCTCACGATGCCGCCAGCCGGCGTGCGATCGCGCGTGCGGCCGACAGGGGCGGGCTCGCCACGGGTAGGGCGATCTCGTCGGCGAGTGCGGCGGCCGCAGGGCTCAGCGAGTACTGGGCGATGCAGACCATGTCGAACGGGTGGGCAGCGCCGTTCAGTTCGGCCGCGAACAGGTCTACGAGCGCCGGTATGTCAGCGCGTGATGCCGCGTCCGCGGCGCCGTCGCAGAACACCGGAACCACCTCGACGGCGTCAGCACCGGCCAGTGCCGCCGTGAGCCGGGCCGTGGTGTCGGTCGCGGCGCCCTTCAGGGACGCCAACACCGCGACGCGTCGAGGTGCGGCGGCCGTGATCTCGGCCACCATGTCGGTGTCGGAGGCGAATACCGGTGTGGTGATGAGCCTTTCAGCAACGGCACGGACATCGCCGTACATCGAGCAGGCGATCACGACGGCGTCGGCCCCGCCGGTGACGCCGTGCCGGATCAGGTTGAGCATCCGGTCGCGAAGGCCGGGGCTGAGCTCGCCGTTGAGTTCGTCCGCCGCTATCCCGAGCCGGTCGTCGATCAGATTCCACAGCTGCGCACCGGGAAGCTCTTCGGCCAAGGCTGCGCGGAGAGGGGGGATCGACGCGGATGTGTTGTGCACGGCTGCGATCAGGGGATGGTCAATCACGTCTGGTCATTCTCCGATGGCGTCATGGCCCAGCCGCCACATTGCGGTGGCGCCCAGGCTGGTGTCGATGTGGGCGCGCATGACTTTGGCCGCTTCGTCGGTGTCGCCCGAGGCGATCAATTCGACGAGCATCTGGTGCTCGTGTGCCTTGACGTCGCGGGCCGCCTGCCCGCGGTCGGTCTGCAGGGCCAGCCGCCGGTACCGGTCGGCCTTGTCCCACAGTCCTTCCAAGGAATCGATGAGCAGGTCATTGTGGCTGGCCCGGTAGATCGCGGCATGGAAATTGCGATGCGCGACGAGCTGCCCGATCGCCGGTTGCGAGGGGAGGGGTTCGAGGCCGGCGTGGGCAGCCCGGATGGCCTGGATGTCGGCATTGGTGCGACGCTGGGCCGCTAGCCCGGCGGCCAGCGGATCCAGCGACTTTCGCAGCTCCAACAAATCCCGTGCCTCCTCGGCGCGCAGGGGGGAGATGCGGGCGTCGCGGTGCGCGTCGAGTTCGACGAGGCCCTCACTCTTGAGGCGACGCAACGCCTCGCGCAAGGGTGTGGTGCTGATGCCGATCCGGCTCGCGAGTTCCCTTTGCTGAATGACGGCACCGGGGTGCAGTTCGCCCGACAGAATGCGCTCACGCACCTGCCGGTAGGCATAGTCGCTCTTGGTTTCGAACAGTCCCGCAGGCTCCGACATCGACTGCCCCTTTCTCAATAGCTTATAACGGTACAGGATTCGTCTGCCGCCACGCTAGATAGGCGCGAACTAGGGATAAATCAGCCTCTACCAAGGGGATATGACGATCAGAAGGGGCGTGGCCGTCACTTTCGCCAGGTCACATGCTCGGCATTGACGTCATAGGTTATAACCGTTTAGTGTGAGCGGGCACACAGTGAGGCCCTGGTAGGTCTCGTCTTCAAGAAGTCTTCAAGGAGGAAGAGCATGAAGTCAGTCCTTCAGGGCCGCCATGCCAGCGGCAGGCGCGCGGTTCGCCTGGCCGCCGTGTTTGGCTTGGTCCTTTCGCTAGCCCTCACCGCATGTGGGTCCGGCGGTCAGTCCGAGCCGGGGGCCAACAACCCCGTCGAGACCGGTCAGGCGCCCGACTACTACCCGGCCGACTACAAGGACGTGATCGCCGCGTCGAAGAACGAGGGCGGGACGCTGACGATCTACTCCAATACCGATCAGGAGAACTGGGAGCCGATCTTCCGGGACTTCAAGAAGAAGTATCCGTGGGTCGGAAAGATCGAAGCCAACAATCTCGACAGCGATGAAGTATTCCAGCGGGTGCTCAGCGAGCAGGCCACCAGCGGGTCGCCTGCCGACATCGTGGTGTCCAACGCCGCGCAGGCCTGGGCCGACTTCGCCGCGCGGCCAGGAACACTTCTGGAGTACAAGTCACCGGAGGTGGCCAAACTTCCGCCAATGGCCACGCTGATGCCCAACGTGTACGCGATGTCGACCGACCCGCTGTCGATCATCTACAACGCGTCGCTGGTGACGGACAAGCCAACGGGGCTGAAGAGCCTGGCCGACATCGTTGCGAAGGATCCGGGCAAGTTCACCGGCAAGATCACCACGCGTGATATCGACGGCTCCTTTGGATTCACCGTGTCGCATGCCTTTACCCAGGCTCGGCCCGACTCGTGGTCCACGCTGGACAAGTTGTTGCCGTTGGGCAAGGCAGAGACCTCGTCGGGGACGCAGCTCGAGAAGATCACCTCGGGGGAGTATCTGGCGGGATTCTTCGTCAGCGCCGCACCTGCCTACCCGAAGGTCGCCGACAGTGGAGGCTTGCTGGGACTGACGTTCCTCGACGACGGCACGGTGGTGTTGCCCCGCGGGATCGGTATCCCGGCCAAGGCGCCGCATGCGGCCACCGCGAAATTGTTCACCGACTTCGTTCTCTCGGAGGAAGGTCAGCGCGCCGTCGCCGAGGGCGGCTTGACGTCCTACCGGGACGGCATCGAGGCCACCGACGGTCGGCACACCTATCAGGAGCTGGTCAAGGCCGTTGGTCAGGACAACGTCATCGATGTTCCCTACGTGACGGTGCCCGAGGACCAAGTGAAGGCGTTCACCGAACGGTGGGACGGCCTGCTCGGCCGCTGATCACCAAACCAACAGTGAGGACCGTGAGTGTCATGGCAACGACGACAATGCCGCAACGGGCTGATCGGGGTCCGGTGGCGGGGGGTCAACCAGCCCCTCACTACCGGAAGCTGTTCGGCCACGGACGAGAAGTATGGCTGCAGTACGCAGTCGTCATCTTTCTCGCGCTCCTCGTCCTGGCGCCGGTGGTGCCGACGCTCTATCAGTCCCTGCTCGATCGGCCGCTCTACGAAGCCGGCGGGGTGCTCAGCCTCGACAATTACGCGCGGCTGTTCACCGATGCCGGGTTCGGGAAGGTGGTGTTCAACACGGCGCTCTTCGCGCTGTCGACCACGGCACTTTCCCTTCTCCTGGCCGTCCCGATGGCCATCATCGTGGTGCGCACCAAGCTGCCCGGCGGCGGCATCCTGGCCGCAGCCATGCAGTGGCCCTTCTTCATCTCCTCCCTGATCCTCGGGTTCGGGTGGATCATGATGTACGGCCCATCGGGATTCGTCAGCGTCAAGGTTCAGCAGGTCCTCGGCCACGTCCCGTGGAACCTGTACTCGATTCCTGGGATGGCACTGACCGAAGCAGTGGCCCTTGCGCCCATTGCATACACCTTCTGCGCCAATGCCTTGCGGCAAAGTGACGCATCACTGGAGTCGGCGGCACGGGTCTGTGGTGCGGGCCCGCTGCGCATCATCTTCGCAGTCATCCTGCCGATGTTGCGGCCACCGATCGTCTACAGCTCGATCCTCGTCATCTCGATGTCCGTGGAAACCCTCAGCGTGCCACTGCTTTACGGACAACCGGTCAACATTCAGGTCTTCTCGACGTTCCTCTACCGCAACGGCCTGCAGTCGATCAACCCCGACTACGGGGTGCTCGGCGCCGCCTCGGCGGTCATCCTGGTGGTCACCGTCAGCCTGGTGGCACTGCAAGCCAAGCTGCTGAAGGACTCGCAGCGATTCGTCTCAGTACGAGGCAAGGCCACCCGTCCCCGGCTGCTCGACCTCGGATGGCTGAAATGGATCAGCCTGGCGGCCATCGTGTTCTATGTCGTGATGGGCGCGCTGGTGCCCATCGCCGGACTCGTCTTCCGGTCCTTCACACTGGTTTTCAGTCCATTGCAGTCACCGTTCAAGACCTTGACGATGGGCAACTACGACCGGATCTTCTCCTTCGAGGTCTACGTCCAGTCGATCAAGAACAGCCTCATCGTTGCGGGCCTGGGTGCGATACTGGTCAGCTTCGTGGCGCTGCTCGCCGTGATGGTTGCCCGGCGATCGACGTTTCGCTTCCGCCGCGCCGCCGAATACCTGGCCCTGGCACCCCAGGCGATGCCGGGCATCATCGTGGGCATCGGGCTCTTCTGGGCATTTGCCTACGCCCCCTTTGGTTCCGGGCAGCTCATTGCGGGCACGCTCTGGGCACTGATCATCGGTTTCGGTTTGCGCGCACTACCAACTGGCTTCGGATCGTTGGCGCCGTCAGTCATGCAGATTGCCCAGGAACTCGACAACGCCGCCAGAGTCGCCGGCGCCGACTGGGTCAAGACCTTCACCCGGATATTGATGCGTCTGCTCACGCCGGCCTTCGCCGGCGCCCTGGTGCTGACCTTCGTGACGATGCTCAAGGAGTACTCGCCCGCGGTGTTCCTCTCCTCGGCTCACACCAACATCATCGGCACCACGATGCTCGAACTCTGGGTCCAGGGAAACACCGGCTCGGTGGCGGCGCTGTCCACCATCCAGATCGCGATCACCGCTGCCTTCGTGGCCCTCGCCGGACTGCTCCTGAAAGGACGTAACACCAATGCCTGATGTCAAAGTCAGCCACCTCAGCAAGCGGTTCGCCAACACCACCGTTCTCGACGACGTCGACTTCACCATTCGTGACGGTGAGTTCTTTACCCTGCTGGGCCCCAGCGGATGCGGAAAGTCCACCACGTTGAACTGCATCGCCGGCCTCGAAGAACCCACGGGCGGAACCATCGGAATCGGCGACACCACCTTGGTCGACACCTCGCGCCGAATCTTCGTGCCGCCGGAAGGCCGCAACCTGGGGATGGTCTTCCAGTCCTACGCCCTGTGGCCGCACAAGAACATCGCCGACAATCTCGCGATGCCCCTGCAGATCCGCAAGATCGGCAAGGACGAGCGGCGCCGGCTGATCGACGACGCCCTTGACAAGGTCGGGCTCAAGAACATGCGGGAGCGCTATCCCCACCAAATGTCAGGCGGTCAGCAGCAACGTGTCGCCCTCGCCCGCGCGCTGGTCTACTCGCCGACGGTTCTTCTGCTCGACGAGCCGCTGTCCAACCTCGACGCCAAGCTGCGTGAGCAGGCCCGGGCGTGGCTCAAGAGGTTGCAGGAGGACCTGGGTATCACGACGGTCTACGTCACACACGATCAGGATGAGGCGTTGGCCCTCTCCGATCGGATAGCAGTGATGTCTGGTGGTCGGATGCTGCAGGTGGGCACCCCGACTGAGATCTACGAGACCCCGGCGACGGCTGAAGTGGCGGCGTTCGTGGGCCGGTGCAACTTCCTTCAGGCGAGCATCACCGAGCTGACCGCCACCGGCGCGACCGTGGCATTGGCCGCCAACGGTCAGACCATCACGGTCGCTTCCGATACGCCCGGCCAAGTCGGGCAGACGGTCACGGTCGCCATCCGACCCGAACGCCTGCGCATCTGCCCCCCTGGGCAATCCGTCGCGACCGAAGCCAACACGCTGAACACCGAAGTACTCACCGTGTCCTACCTGGGTTCGCGCTATGAGTACGACGTCAAACTCGGCGATCACGTCGTCCAAGTCGTTTCCGATCGCAGCGGTCTCACCGGGCCCGTGCAACTCGCCGTCGATCCGGATGCGTGTCTGCTCTTCCACGAAGCCGACGTGCTTTCTGCCGAAGCCCAAGAGCTGCTGACCGTCTCACCCTGAGCACCCGAAAATAGAGGAAACCCCGTGATGACCAACGCTTCCCGTACCTACACTCTCGGCGTCTTGCACGGCGACGGAATCGGACCCGAGATCGTGCCTGCGGCAGTCCGCGTCGCCGACGCCGCGGCCGAGACGGCGGGTGCTCCGCCGGTCCGGTGGAAGGAGCTTCCGCTGGGCTTCGCGGCGATCGACGAGTTCAACGAAGCAGTGCCCGCGAGCACGCTGGCCGCATTGGCCGAAACCGACGGCTGGCTTCTTGGGCCGCACGACAGCGCCGCCTACCCAGAGCCATTTCGCTCGCAGCTCAACCCAAGCGGAACAATCCGCAAGCACTTCGACCTCTACTCGAACGTTCGTCCCGCCAAGGCCTTTCAGGGCGGTAACGCCGTGGTCCCCGGTACCGACCTCGTCATCATGCGCGAGAACACCGAGGGCTTCTACGCCGACCGCAACACCTACCTCGGCACCGGTGAATTCATGCCGACCCCCGACATTGCGATCGCGCTCGGCATCATCACGCGCCCCGCGTGCGAACGGATCGCGCGCGAGGCGTTCGAGTGGGCATCCCGGCGCCGCAAGCGGGTCACCATCGTGCACAAGGCAAACGTGCTGAAGCTGACGACGGGACTCTTCCGCGACGTCTGCCGGGAAGTCGCCAAGGACTACCCCGACGTCAGTGTTGACGATTACCACATCGACGCCATGACCGTGCACCTGGTCCGGCGCGCCAACGAATTCGACGTCCTGGTCACCGAGAACATGTTCGGCGACATCCTCTCGGATCTGACCGGAGAGCTCGCGGGATCACTGGGCATTGCGCCCTCGCTCAACGCATCCCAGGACAGAGCCATGGCGCAGGCGGCGCACGGCTCGGCACCCGATATCGCAGGCAAGGATCGCGCCAACCCGATCGCGATGATCCTGTCCACCGCGATGCTGTTCGACTGGCTCGGCGCGCGACACGACGATGACGGGCTCACCCGTGCGGCGGCGCTGATCGAGCGCAGCGTCGAAGAGACCGTGGCGCAGGGAATCAGCACCCGCGACATGGGTGGCAACGCCGGATGTCGCGAATTCGCCGAGGCGGTGGCGGCCACCATCAAACAGCCATGACCGCCGCGACACACCTGATCGGCACCGGGCGGGACACGCTGGGCACCCAGCGTGACCTCGTCGTGCAGGGACGGCGTCTGCGGTATCACGACGTCACCGCCGTTGCGCCGAGCACCCTGCCCGTCACGCTCCGCATCCTGCTGGAGAACGTGCTTCGCTTCCACGACGGCACCTCAAGGGGTGATGACCAGGTCAGTGCGGTCACCGACGGCGCCGTCACGCCGGTCGACCTGTATGCGTCACGGGTGTTCCTGCACGACACGAATGGCGTACCCACACTGGTGGATTTGGCGGCTCTGCGCGACGCGATGGCTTCGTGGGGTGGTGATCCCGGGCGGGTCAACCCGGTCATCGCCGGCGAGTTGGTGGTCGATCACTCCGTGATCGCGGACGTCTTCGGCACGCCTGACGCCATGGTGCGCAATGTCGAGTTCGAATACTCACGCAATGACGAACGGTATCGCTTCGTGCGGTGGGGTCAGAAGTCCCTGAAGGACTTCGCGGTGGTGCCCCCCGGCACCGGCATCATGCACCAAGTCAACCTCGAACACCTCGCCCGCGTGGTGATGGCTGAATCCGGCTGGGCGTTTCCCGACGTGTGCCTGGGCACCGACTCTCACACGACGATGGTCAATGGGCTCGGCGTACTCGGCTGGGGGATCGGCGGTATCGAGGCCGAGGCAGCCCTACTGGGGCAGTCAGTTTCGATCAACGTGCCGAAGGTCGTCGGGGTCTACCTCAACGGGACCCTGCCGGCGGGTGCGACCGCGACGGACCTCGTCCTCACCGTCACCGCGCTGCTGCGGGCCCACGGCGTGATTGGCAAATTCGTCGAGTTCTTCGGCCCTGGCGTCTGCAACCTACCTCTGACCGACCGGGCCACGATCGCGAACATGAGCCCTGAATTCGGGTCCACGTGTGCACTGTTCCCCATCGACGACGAGACACTGCGGTACTTGAGGCTCAGCGGCCGCGCCGAACGTCAGGTCGAACTCGTCGCGAAATACGCCAAGGCACAGGGGATCTGGCATGACCCCGACCGCGAACTGCGATTCGACACCACCGTCGAGCTCGACCTCGGCGATGTGGTGCCGGTGCTCGCGGGCCCGTCCCGGCCCGAGGACCGCGTTCCGCTGGACGAGGCCAAGCAGCGTTTCGCCACAGCCGTGCAGAGGGTGCGAGGCGAACGAGCCGGCCCAACGACCGTGACGGTCCGTCTCGGGCATGACGACCACGAGATCAGCGATGGTGCCGTCGCCATCGCGGCGATCACGTCGTGTACCAACACCTCCAACCCCGGGGTGATGGTCACGGCGGGTTTGCTGGCCCGCAACGCAGTTCGTGCCGGCTTGCGCAGCAAGCCGTGGGTCAAGACGACGCTGAGCCCCGGATCCCGGGTGGTCATGGACTATTACGCCCGCGCCGGTCTGGTCGAGGACCTCGAACAGCTTGGCTTCTACCTCACCGGCTTCGGCTGCATGACCTGCATCGGCGCATCGGGACCGTTGATCGACGAAGTGTCCGGCGCGATCCGCGAAGGGGTCACTGCGGTGTCGGTCTTGTCGGGGAACCGCAACTTCGAAGGCCGCATCCAACCTGAAATCGCGATGAACTACCTTGCGTCTCCGCCGCTCGTCATCGCCTACGCGCTGGCAGGCACCATGGACATCGATCTGGTGAACGAGGCCTTGGGCCAGACTCCCGACGGCAGCCCGGTGTTCCTCGCCGACCTGTGGCCCGATCCCGCAGACGTGCAGGAGGTCATCGCGCAGAACGTGACGGCCGACCTGTTCACCGATGCGTACCGAGACGTCTTCGCCGGCGATCACCGTTGGCGGGAGATCGACGTCGCCAACAGCGAGCTGTTCCCATGGGCCCCGGCCTCTACGTACATCCGCCGGCCGCCCTACCTTGACGGCGTTGACCGCGAGCCGCCACCGGTTGCCGACATCCGTGCCGCACGGGTCTTGGTCAAGCTCGGCGACCTGGTCACCACCGACCACATCTCGCCCGCGGGCGCGATCACGCCAGGAACACCAGCCTGGGACTATCTTGCCGCCCAGGGTGTTGCGGGCCGCGATGTCAATACGTACGCGTCCCGCAGAGGCAACCACGAGGTGATGATGCGCGGAGCCTTCGCCAATGTCCGGTTGCAGAATCAGGTCGCGCCAGGCACGCGCGGCGGTCGGACCCGCAACTTTCTCGACGGGGGCAGTGAGACAACGATTTTCGACGCCGCCGCCGCATATCGGGCAGCGAGGGTTCCCATGGTCGTCGTGGCCGGGCGAGACTACGGGGGCGGATCGTCGCGAGACTGGGCAGCGAAAGGCCCTGCCCTTCTTGGCGTTCGAGCCGTCATCGCGCGATCCTTCGAGCGCATCCACCGCTCCAACCTGATCGCGATGGGGGTGATTCCCATCGAGCTGATCGACGCCGGGCCCGACGACGTCGCGCCCACCGGCGCCGAACACCTCAGCATCACTGGACTCGAAGCGCTCAACACCGGTCAGGTACCCGCCGAGGTCACTGTCAGCAATGGCCGCAACACCTTTGCTGCCCGGCCGCGACTGGACACTCCACGCGAAGCCGAGTACATCCGCCATGGTGGAGTAATGCCCTACGTACTGCGCCACCTGATCTCGGAATAGTCCGGGTATCGTCCGGGCCATGGGTGACGGAGGTAAGCGGGGCGCCGCCAAACGGGCCAGACGCGAGGCTAGGCGCAGCAAGGCGCGTCGCGCGAACGCCGCTGAACGGGAGACTCCCGAAGAAGCGCCGTTGATCGACGAAGTGCGCCAGGCGTTGGACGGCGGCCAGCCGATGGATCTGCTGGGTCTGGTGAGCATGCTGATCCTGGCCACCTCCCCGCAGCCGGTAATGCTGCGACGACCCGATGCGGAGGACCCTCCCAGCCTCGCCGAACTCGTCGCCGCGTTCATCGACGTGCAGGTACCGGAGACCACCGCGCTGCTGGCGGTGCTCAGTGAGCTGGTCACCGACGATGACGTGCTGCGCGACCGTTGCCGTCGCGAGGTGGAGGCACGTAACGACAACCTTCCGCACTGGCTCGCAGCGCTGGCGCAGACCAGCGTCCATCGGGTGGTGCGGATGGCGCACGTACTCGGCGACGGCGACGAATTGCTCCTCGGCGTGCGGCTTGCCGACGGGCAAGAACTGACGTGCGCGGTCCATGTCGACCACCTCGAGATGTCGGAAGTCAAGGACGCGTTCTTCGTACCGGAGCCCATCGACACGGTGATCGGCGTCGCGAAGGCGAGCAATGCCGATCCCGACACC
>NZ_JBOGDD010000147.1:0-2755 GCF_050701675.1 Mycobacterium sp.
CGCCAGAGTCCCTCCGATACCGGCATTTCCGCGTCGCGACTAGTGCGAATCCGTTCGACGGGCATCCGCTCGGCAAGGAATTCTCCTGCCGCCGAGATGATTTCGAGCTGATCAGGTCCTGGCAGCAGGTTCATGACGGTCTCCTCACCGAGCTCATCTGGGCAGTCCCAGCACGCGTTCACCGACGATGTTGCGCTGAATCTCCGACGTGCCGCCCCCGATGGCCTGCGAGAAGCTGTAGTAGTAGTAGCCGGCCCACCCGTCGTCGTCCCAGCGCGACGTGTGTCGAATCGATGCGGGACCTAGGACGTCCATCGACAGCTTGCCGATCTCCTTGGCCAGTTCGGCGTACAACAACTTCACGATCGAGCCACGCGGACCGGGGGTTTCGGTCTTCATGGCCTCGCAGATGTTGGTGTAGGTCAGCGCCCGCAACGACGCCACCGAGGCCCGGGCGCGGGCAAGTCGCCGCGCGATGTCGTCATCGGCGATGGCAGGCCTGCGGCCGTCCGGGCCGACGTGGTCACGGGCATAGTCGATGAGGTCCTCGATGATCTTGGCCAGCCGCACCTGATTGGCGGTGAAGGCGGTGCCGCGCTCGAACGACAGCGTGGCCATGGCGACCGACCAGCCCTCGCCGACGTCGCCGACGACGTTGGACAGCGGGATGCGCACGTCGTCGTAGAACACCTCGCAGAACTCCGAGCCACCCTCGATGGTCTCGATCGGACGAATGTCGATGCCCGACGTGTTCATGTCGCAGATGACCCAGGTGATCCCCGTGTGCTTGCTGCCGGTGTTGTCGGTGCGCACCAGCAGTTCCTGGTAGTCGGCGGCGGTCGCGAAGCTGGTCCACAGCTTCTGGCCCGACACCACCAGATCTTCCCCATCGATCACTGCCTTGGTGCGCAACGCCGCGAGGTCCGACCCGGCGTCGGGCTCGGAGAAGCCCTGACACCAGATCACCTCGCCGCGAAGGATCTTCGGCAGGTGGAACGACTTCTGCTCGTCCGTGGCGCGAGTGATCAGGGTGGGTCCGGCGTGTGAGTTCCCGACGAAGCACGCGTCGATGCCGGGAAACCCCCGCGCCGCATATTCCTCGTACCAGATCAATTGCTGCAGCAACGTGAGGCCCTTGCCGCCGTACTCCGTCGGCCAGGCGATGCCCGCCCAGCCACCGTCCCACTGCGTGTGCTGCCAGGCCAGGTCGTACTCACGGTTGCCTGCATCGTCGCGGGGTCGCGGTTCGGTCGGCTTGTTCTCGTCGAGCCATGTGCGCACCTGGTCACGGAACTCGATCTGGTCAGACGTGAAGTCGAGATCCATGGTCAGAGTATAGGTGACACGATAGTCAGAAACAAAGGGTCACCGAGCCTTTCCGTGGTATCTGGCGGCCAGATCTTCGGCGCCGCGCGCCAGCAGTGCCACGTCAGCGCCGACGAGGACGAAGCTCGCGCCCGCACGCAGATAGCGACGCGCCACCGACTCGTTGAACGCGTTGACGCCTGCGCTCTTCCCGTGCTCGACGATCGTCGCCAGAGCACGCTCTATGGCGCCCACCACGTCTGGATGCTCCGGCTGGCCGAGCTTGCCCAGCGATGCCGCCAGGTCGGCGGGGCCGATGAACACCGCGTCCACGCCGTCCACGTCGGCGATGTCGCCGAGGTGCTCGAGGCCGGCCACCGTCTCCACCTGAACGGTCAGGGACACCGACGAATCTGCGGTGACAAGATAGTCAGAAATGCGGTTCCATTGCGATGCGCGAGCCAACGCGCTGCCAACCCCACGAATACCGTCGGGCGGGTAACGGGTGGCCCCGACTGCGGCGGTCGCCTCCGCCGCGTCGTCGATCATCGGAACGATGACGTTCTGTGCACCGACGTCGAGCAGCCGCTTGATCGACACCGGATCGGCCGACGGCGGGCGCACCACGACGTCGACGTCGGGGTACGCCGCGAGCACCTGCAATTGTTCGAGCGTCGTTCGCAGATCGTTGGGCGCGTGCTCCTGGTCCAAGAGGAGCCAGTCGATTCCGGACCCCGCGCAGACTTCGGTGACGTAGCTGCTGCCCGAGGCCAGCCACATGCCGAACCGTGGCGTCCCGGAGCCGATGCGTTCCGTCCAGCGGTTCGTCACGACGCCTCCGAGTCGAATGCGACGGACACCGTGCCCAACGGTCCGTAGTCGGCAACGAAGGTATCCCCCGGTTCGGCGAACACCGGTTTGGTGAACGATCCTGACAGGATCACCTCACCACGCTCCAGCTGAACCCCGTGCGGTGCAAGCCGATTGGCCAGCCAAGCTACGCCGTTGGCGGGGTGGTTGAGGACGGCGGCGGCCACCCCGGACTCCTCGATCGTTCCGTTTCGCATCAGCAGGGCCGCCACCCACCGCAGGTCGACGTCCATCGGTCGCACGACCCGCCCACCGAGCACGATCCCCGCATCTGCCGCATTGTCGGCGATGGTGTCGACGATCGTGCGCAGATGGCCGGTCTCGGGATCCGACATCTGCACCCGGGCGTCGAGGATCTCGAGAGCGGGGGTCACGAACTCGGTGGCCCGCAGCACGTCGAACAGCGTGACGTCGGGACCGGCCAACTTCTCGCCCAGCACGAACGCAAGCTCGACCTCCACCCGAGGCCGGATGAAACGTCCGAGGGGCACCCGGCCGCCGTCGGAGACGAACATGTCGTCGAACAGCGCGCCGTAGTCGGGCTCGTCGATCGACACCGCCCGTTGCATCACCTTCGAGG
>NZ_JBOGDD010000148.1:0-2452 GCF_050701675.1 Mycobacterium sp.
CCAGTTGCTGTCCGCCGATTCCAAATCCGGCGAGTCCGACCAGGATGAACACGATGGTGAAGTTGGACCCGGCGAGGCCGAGGCCGACCGCGATCAGAATTCCCGATCCGAACATGACCAACAGCAGATTGCGAGCATTGATCCGCGGCAACAGGATTGACAGCGGAAGAGCGAATAGGATGAAGGCGCCGTTCACGGTGACCGTACCCATGGCTGCCGACGAGGCGGACAGCCCGAGGGTGCTGAGCGCGGTCGGCATCCAGAGCAGAAGCAGGAACCAGGCGATCCAATTGAGGAAGTACACGCTGAAGACCGCGATGGTGACCGCGCGGTACCGGGCTGAGAACAGCTCGGCGACAGATCCGCGGGCGATCCGCACTTCCGTTGTGACGTAATCCGTTTGATCGTCAGCGGCAAGGCCGAAGTAGCGGCGCATCAGGTCGCGAACTTTGGCTTGCGCGGATTCCGTGCCCTTCGCCACCAATAGCGAAGGCGATTCGGGTAGCGCGAACACACACACGGCGACCAGGAGAAGCGGCAGGATGCCGCCGATCAGGAAGACTCCGCGCCACCCGACAATTGGCAGCCACGCGGCAGCCACCAGTCCACCGATGAGAGCGCCGCCGGGAAGCCCCAGTAGTACCAATGTCATGAAGGTGCCTCGCCGCTCGCGGGAGCTGTATTCGGCGGTCAGCGCCAGAATTGCCGGCGTCGCGCCGCCCATCCCGATGCCGATGAGCAACCGCAGTGCGATGATCTGCTCGGGGCTCTGTGCAAGGCTGCCAAGAACCGACCCAACTCCAAAGATGCTCAGCGCCAGCATGATCGTCGGCCGTCGCCCGATACGGTCGCCGAGGGATCCGAGCGTCACGGCGCCAAGACACATTCCGATCGTGCTGGCGGTGATGACCCACGTCATCATGGCGGTCGAGAGTCCGAAGTCTGCCTTGATCGACGAGCCGATGAAGGCAATGGACTGGGTGTCGAAGCCGTCGAGCAACGCAATGACGAAGCACAGCCCGATCACCGTCCAACGTCTCGCCCCGAACGGCGCTTGTTCGATGACCGTCGCCAAGTCCACCTTGCTTCTGCTGGCAGTCGTCATCACACCGTCTCCTGAGGAGACTTCACGTCGGAAGGATGCGTCGCGAGCGGCGTGACGCTGATCCTCATGTATGGGAACAGTGGCAGTCCTGAAAGTATCTGGTGGAGTTCATCGTTGGTATCGGCGTCGACGATCGAATAGTTTGCGTACTCACCAACGATGCGCCAGATGTGTGGCCATTTGCCCTTTCGTTGCAGGCCCTGGGAGTAGGCCTTCTCCCGTCCGACGAGGTCATCGCGAATCTGTGGATCCAGGTCGGCAGGCAGGTTCACTTGCATGTGAACGTGATAGAGCACGTCAGCTCCGCTCGGGGTCGAGCGCGAAGTCATAGTTGATCGACTGTGAGCCGTCGACTTCGATCTGGGGGTCGAGGATGAGTTCGGGCTTCACTGCGCTGGCGATGTCGTCTTCGTTGTGTTGATCACCCGGGAAGTACAACTGGGCCGTCAAGAGTTCATGGCCAGGCGCCGACACCTTGACGTGCAAGTGGGCCGGGCGCCAGGCGTGCCAGCCGGCGGCAGAGATCAACATTCCGCATGACCCGTCGGTCGGAATCTGGTACGGCGCTGGACGCATCGTGGTGATCTCGAAGGCGCCGTCACTGCCGGTGGAGAAGCTCCCACGCAGGTTCCATTCCGGGATCCCCGGCGCGAACTGCGAGTAGTAGCCGTCGTCATCGGCATGCCAGAGTTCGACCTTGCCCTGCAGCGGTACGCCGTTGGTGTCGGTGATGCGACCTCGCCACACCAGCGGGGTGCCCTGTTCTCCGTCGCGCATCGGGACCGCACCCCGTGCGCCCAACTCCGGGGCGTCCGGCACGTAGTACGGACCCTCGATGCTGCCCTTGTTGCCTGCGCGGTGGCCGGTGGCCACGTCTTCGACGGCGTGCTCCAGCCAGACGTCCAGGAACAGGGGCCACTCGCCGGCCTCTCCGACGTCGATCAGCCATGCCTTGAGGGCGTTGTATTCGTCGTAGGTGACGCGGTGGCGGCGGATGGTGTCCCGCACCGCGTCGATCACCTCGCGGGCGAGCAGGTCGACGCGCTCGGTCGGCGTGTCCTTGACTGCCGCATATGGCGACTTATCGGAATGGAACCGCTCGGTGGCTGAGGCGCCGGAGGCCGCGGCGCTCGCGACGTCAGACGGATGTTCGACGGTCTTCATATCAATTCTCTTTTCTCTCTTGTTCTTTCAGATCCGCGGGCTGACGCGGAGAAGCTCAATGCCGATCGGTTCGGAATCGGGTGAGTTTGTCGGGGTCGATGTCGATGCCGAGCCCGACGCCGGGCGGCACGGTCAGGACCCCGTCGCGGATTCGCAGGGGCTCGGTGAGCAGGTCATCGGACA
>NZ_JBOGDD010000149.1:0-1715 GCF_050701675.1 Mycobacterium sp.
GACCCAGGAAACTCAACGCCGATTCGGAGAGAATGACCAGCGCGAACTCGAGCGTCGCCAGCGTGATCAGCGATGCCGCGATCACCGGAAGAATCTGGCGGAAGACGATCCTGAACGAACTTGCACCCAAGGCGCGTGCGGCCTCGATGAATAGTCGCTCCCGCACCGCGAGCGTCTCGGCACGCGCCACTCGTGCGTAGAGCGGAAGGCGAGTGGCCGCCAACACGAAGATTAGCGCCGGCAGACTGGGACCCAGCGTGTAGAGGACGATCAATGCCAGGAGCAACGACGGGAACGCCATCATCACGTCCGCGCTGCGCATCGCGAAGGAGTCGAGCTTGCCACCGAGGTAGCCAACGACTGTCCCAATTAGTGTGCCGATCAGTGCAGCCGCCAGCACGGCTGACAGGGCGATGACGAGTGTCGTTCGGGCGGCCACGATCAGGCGGGCGAGAAAACTACGTCCGAGGGCGTCGCTGCCCAGGATGTACATGTAGCCGTTTTTCCATATTCAGCGGCGCGCTGAACCGCCACTCTAGATGCGCTTCCGTCGCCGCTCGACCCACCACGGCGGGGCCAATGATGGCCGCTAGCAGAAGAATTGCTAGGTATGCGATGGCGATTTTACCTAGCCGGTCCGACTTGAGCACGAAACGGAATCTGACGAAGAAGCCGTCATGTCGCCGAAGCGCCTCTGCCTCAGCGGCCCCCGGGTCCTGCTGCAGTGGCTCGGTGTCGTGAGACTCCCGGGAGGGCGGCCTGGGGCGGCGTTTTCTGTCTCTCATGAATGTCATGTCAGGTCATTGCTCCGAGTCGGATCTGCGGGTTGAGCCAGGAGTAGGCGAGGTCAATCAGGAAGTTCAGCAGAATGATCGCTGCTCCGGTCACCAGGACGACCGCCTGAATCACTGCGAAGTCTCGGCCTCGGATGGCAGTCACCATCAGATTGCCGACTCCCGGCCATCCGAAGACGGTCTCGACGACTAGCGCACCGTTGACCAATTGTGCGAGTAACACGCCTGCGACGGTAACGATTGGCAACGCCGCGTTCCGCAGCGCGTGCTTCAAGACCACAGATGCCTCAGCCACACCCTTACCACGTGCAACCCGTACGTATTCGGAGTCGAGTTGCTCAATCATCGTGCTACGAGCGACCTGCGTCAGCACCCCGATGGGTCTCAGTGACAATGCGATGAGTGGCAAGATCCAGTACTGCACACCCCCCGCGCCAGAAGTCGGTAGAACGTCCAGGAACACCGCGAACACGGCGATTCCGGTGATGCCGACCCAAAAGTCCGGAACGCTCAGCGCAACCAAGGACGTCAGCCGGGTCGCGTCGTCGGTCTTGGTTCCCTTACGTGCCGCGCCGATGCATCCGACGAGGACACCGACCACTGTGAAGATGACCGTTGCCACCGCGGCCAGTTTGAGCGTCGCGGGGTAGCGAGTCATGACGATGCTGAGCGCAGAGTCTTTGTAGAGCAGTGACTTTCCAAAGTCCAAGTGGGTGATGCCCTTGATGAAGGTCCACAGTTGTACGTAGAGCGGTTGGTCGAATCCGTTCGCCGCGTCGAATTGTTGAACCATGGCCTCGGTGGCGTCTTCGGGAAGATACAACCGTGCCGGACTGCCGGTGAGGCGCGAGAGCACGAACACCAGCAACACGATCCCGACCAGACTGAGCAGCCCGTGGAGGGACCTCTGCAGTACGAAAC
>NZ_JBOGDD010000150.1:0-2993 GCF_050701675.1 Mycobacterium sp.
TGTTTGACAACCTGCCATGCCTGCATACGTTGTTCCCTTGCATCATCAGAATGCTTGACCTAGTTACAAATTCTCATCGCCGACATGATCCATGCCTGAATCTCACCTCACCTGCACCCGTCGTCGAATCCGTTCGAATCCGAGGTTCCGTGGGGGTGGTACGCGGGTTGTTCCGACGTCGACACTTCCTGGTAGCGCCTCGGAGATCTCGAGGATCACCGTGTCGCCAAAGCCGAGTAGGTTGCTTGTTTCCAAACCACAGTCGTGAAACATGGCGCAGCAACTCTCGACGAGCCTGCCGCGGCCGTTCTCAGCGGCGGAGTGTTCCGCGGCGGAGTGGCGTGACGCCTGGTGTCAGATGACGTCGAGCCCAGACATTCTCGGAGATCCCAGAGGGCGGAATCGTTCCAGCCGCGGACGGTGACTTCTAGGTCAGTGGGCATCGCGTTATTTGCCTTCCTCCGCTTCATCTACCCCACCGTCGGGGCGCGTACGCCGTGAACCGGGGCCAGACCTCGCAAAGATCTCAGAGCGCCAGGTCGGCCGTTCCACTGGATGAATGACATGTAAGCACAGGCCTGAATCAAAGACAACCATGTTTTCTTAATGCGCATCTGATGGCGCGATGAAGGCGTGGAGGGTTGAGTGGCGCGGGATCGCGCAGCGAGATCACCGTCCAGCTCTAGGCGGATCCTCTCTCCGCAGAGAGCTCCTAGCGGTTGATCCCTGATCGGCGGCCCGATGGCCGAATACGTCTGCGGCGGGGTCTTGCGATCCAGTTTCTTTGTGGCTGTGTTCCATTCCGGCAATCAGCCAGTCAATGGTCGTATCAAATATCTTCGGTGTGTCTTCATGGACGGCCACGTCGGTCACGGTCAGGCTCAGCGCGACATGCACTAAGACGTTGCACGCGTCAACGGCCTCCTGCTCAGGAAAGCCGTACCGCTTGAGCGCCCTGATCAAGCGGTTCACATAGTTCATGACGACGCCGCTGTCGGCGATCGTCATGAGGCTGGTCAAACTGGGCCGCTGCACCAGCGCCCGGCGAAGCGCCTGACACCAGCTGCGCACACTGTCCTGCCAACTGGTGTCGGTCGAAAAGTCCAACTCGATCGAGGCAAACGCCCGCGACACGACGCCTCTGATGAGCTCCTCACGATTTCCGACCTGGCGGTACAGCGTCTTGGTGGAGCAGCGCAGGCGTGCCGACAGGCTTCGGGCAGACAGCCCGGCGGGGCCGTCGGTCGCGAGCGCCCGAAGCGCTTCGTCATAGATGGCGTCAGCGCTCAGTAGGGGCTTGGCCACCACGTGTCCTTGCGCCCGGCGTACTCACCCGTCACTCCGGGCGCCGGACTACGTCTCGGCTCACGTTGGCTCGCATTTCTCGAATTCGGACCGGTCTGCAAGATGGAAGGGGTCCCCTTGCGTGCATACGGCTGCCAGCTTCGATAGGTTCGGAAAACAAGGTTATCGTAAATTTGTCCGCGTTGGCGGCGGGGGCGTGGTCACCTTCACACCGCTGTTTACGGCCATGGGACTGAGCCTGCCCACGGGGAGACGGCCCTACTGCTGGCCGTCAAGGAGGTGTGCGTAGGGGTCATTGCCCGATCCAACGGTCTCGGGCATCGGGTAGTACGTCTTGATGAGCAGATTCCCATCGTCGTCCCACGCGAACGTCTCTATGCTGTAGGCCATTTCAACATGCGGCTCGGTGCCGAAGTAGTTCTCACAGACCCAGGCCATCTCGTTGCCGTTCACTTGGACCGTGAGCATCTTGATCCTGAGGATCGATTGAAACATGTCGAACGCGTAGCCCGTCGCAGCGTCGAAACCCTGCTTCTCCTCGGTGCCGACGGGATCAAACATCCGAACTGCGGCCGGGACGATGGTGCGCCAGGAGGCAATCCACTCCTCTCGCTTGCCGGCGTTCCATAACTCGGCATGTTTGGCTGCGTGAGCCAATCGGGCCTTACGACTTGGCACAGCACTCATGTTCGGCATCCTCTCTCGGTACTTCACGCCGGGCTTGGCGTCGTTCATTCCTCGAGCGGTGGCCCGTCGAAGCGTTCACGAGTGGCGAACTCCGCGACGACTCCGCGACGGAGCTTGCTCAGCTGTCGTACGGGTTTACCGAGGGGAACGAGGGCGGCAACGGCGTGGGTGTCGGGAATCCCGAGAAGGTCGCGGACCCGACCCTCCTGCGGGATGGCCATCGTCGTGAGGGTGCCGCCGTATCCCTCGGACCGGGCGGCCAGCAGGATGTTCCAGATCAGCGGATAGACGGATGCTCCGCTGACCACGCCGATCCTGTCTAGGTCTTGGTCCATGGCTGCTAGGTACTTCAGGTCGACGGTGACCACCAGCACGACCGCAGCTCGCCGGAATGGTGCGGTGAACTCATCGGGAACTGCGGTGGACGCGATTGTTTCGGCGGGTACTGCGGTCGGTTCGACGGGGTTCCAGGGGCCTTCGCGGGCGGCTAATTGGGCGAAGTAGCGTTGTGCGCCGGGGACGTTGAGGTCCGCGAGCTGTCCGCGCACTTGGGCGTCGCGCACCACCGTGACGTGAGTGCCTTGCCGGTTGCCACCACTCGGCGCGAAGCGGGCATTGTCCAAGATTCGATGGAGAACCGAATCCGGCAGCGGATCATCGGTGAACTCACGCGCCGCGAACGTGGTCCGCATGACTTCGTAGAGCTCCATCGCCACTCCCAATGCTGTGTGATTCCGTCGGATACCAAACGCGTGTTGTAGCGTGCCATCGTCGAACATGGGTGGGCTCTTCGCCGTTGTCAAGTATTGGAGGTCGTCAACCCGTCGAGATGATCGCGCCACATCAGGATCGAACGACGGACCTAGCGCGAAAGCCCTGCTTCGGGAGCTGAAGTAATCAGCCGGAACAGCGTACGTTCGATACAATCTCGTCAGTGATCCTGCCGTGGACACCGCAGTCGGCATCAGCTGGCATCGCAGCCACCTTCGAGGGGCGCGATG
>NZ_JBOGDD010000151.1:0-3410 GCF_050701675.1 Mycobacterium sp.
CGTCTACGGCGATACGGTCAACGTCGCCTCGCGCCTGGTCAGCCTGGCGGGCGGCGACGAGATCTTCCTCTCCGGTGCGGTCTACGAGGCGCTGCCGCCGGCGCTGCAGGCGCAGACCCGCCTCATCGACCAGGTCCTGCTGCGCAACCGCCCGACCCCGGTGCCGGTCTACGAGCTGGTGCGCGAGGAGGAGGATGCGACCGTCAGCCTGCCCGTGCGCATGCGGTCGTCGAGCGCGACCATGGAGATCCGCCACGGTGACCGGCGTTTCGTCGTCGGCCCCGAACGCACCCGGCTCACCATCGGCCGCCACGCCAACAGCGACATCCACGTCGACCGCGAGCAGGTCTCGCGTCTCCACGTTGAGATCATCCTGCGCATCGACAAGTTTCTGCTCGTCGACCACAGCACCAACGGTACCTACGTCTTCGTCGACGACGGCCCGATGCTGCGCGTCGTGCGCGAGGAACTGGTGCTGTCCGGCGCCGGGCGCATCGTGCCCGGCGTCGAGACCGCGCCGCCGATCGTCTACCGCGTCTCGGCGCGGTGAGCCTGAGTCCAAGGACGATCTCCCCGCTCTCCCCGCCACCCCCGGCGCCGAGGGACCGGCGCCCTCCAGGCCGCGCTCAGAAGAGCTTGGCGCGGATCGCGTTCAAGGCCGCGTTGAACGCCGCGCGGTCCTGATCTTCGCGGTCGATCGCTTCGGGTACCGTTCCCACAGGCACGCCGGTTCGAGAACGTGTCCATCGGCATCAACCGTTCCATCGTGCGGGAAGCGCTTGCTCTCGTACATCGGGACGGCCCTCCTGTGCTCGCAGCGGTTCGATGCGACGCAGTCCTTGTACCCGCCGAGGGCGGGCGATGCCGGGCGTAGTGGAGGCCCCACCTCGCGACAAGCGAGCGGCCAGCGTACGCCGGACCAGAAGCGAGCGGGCGGAGCCGTCTTCCCGTTCGACCGCACGCGCACGCGTCTCCTAGCACCTCGCCGACAAGATCCGCCGTAAGCGTCGCGCCGCTTCGCCGGCCGCCGCCCTTTCCGACTGGACTCGACCGCACTCGACTGCATTTCGGGCTTGACCGCCCAGCTCGCAGGCCATATGGCCGCGGGGTCAGCGGGGGAGTCGGTGCTGAACGAGCCCACGCGGCACGCCGAAGCCTGACGGATACCGTGGTGGGGACGTCCGATACTTCGGCGTTATGTCGAATTCGCAGCCAATACGGGCTATCCGCCATGGCGACGATGGCGACGCGAGTGACCCCTGACGCATCCATTGGCGGAGACTGTCCGTGCAGGAAGTGAGTGCGCTTCAGCCGATCTGGGATTTCCTCCGCGAGCACGTGGGTGCCGAGGGCATCGCGTCTCCGGCCTTTCTGCTGACCGCCGTCGTGGCCGGCATCTACGTCCCGGGCATCCTCTTCTCGTTCGTCGACGTCGTGGTCACAAAGCGGCAGACGCTCGCGGAGTGTTGGGCCGTCTACTGGCGCGCCATGAAATGGTACGGGTCGCTGTACGTGGCGGGGATGATCGTCGTCGTGCTGGTGCCGCTCGCCATGATCGAAGTGCCGCCGCAGGCGCCCACGGTCTTCGAGTTCTGCAGGGATCTTGTACTCTACTTCCTGCTCGGCGACTTCGTGTCGTACTTCTGGCACCGCTTCGAGCATCGGCAGCGCTGGTACATGAAGTCCGTGCACTCGTACCACCACGTCGACACGCCGCCGCTGTCGATCTGGACAGCGATGGTAGTGCATCCGGTCGAGGGTTTCTCGGTCTTCGCCTGTTTCCACATCTACGGAATCCTGTTCCCGATCCACCCGCTGACCTTTGCCGTGGCGGCGTTCGCGGTCACCGCCGTCAACATGACGACGCACTGCAACTACCGTCTGCCGGTCTATGATTGGTTCTTCGCGACCGCGCGCGGTCACGACATCCACCACTCGAGCCGCGAGCCGAAGAACATCTCGGTGATGCTGTCGATCTGCGATCGGGCGTTCGGGACGTTCCAGCGGGTGCCCTGAGCGATCGGTGCGGCCCGCCACTATCCTGTCGCGCGCGATTGCTTTGTCCGCTCCCACACCCATTCCCCAGCCCGACCCGTCCGCGAGACACCGGGACCACGGGCCGATCACGGTGTGCTTCCTGGCTGTGACGCGGGCATCGTGATGCCGCTCGCGGTCGCCCTGCACAGCCTCTACGCCACGCACAGGCCGGACGAGCTGGTGGCCTACCTGTTCCACGACGCGATCCCCGCGGCGGACCTGGTCCGGCTCAAACAGAGCGTGCCGGCAGGAGCCGAGCTTCGCGTCTTGCCGATGAACACCGACGCCGTGGCCGGCGTGAAGTCCTGCGACGGCCTGCCGCGTGCATCGGCCCAGCGCCTCATGCTCGGCGCGATGCTGCCAGAAGAGCAGGCCCGCGTCATCTACCTCGACAGCGACGTCATGATCATGGATTCGCTCCGCCCGTTGTGGGAATCGGAGCTGGGAGGCCATGCGCTCGGCGCCGTGCGTGATGCGAGGATGCCGTGGATCGGCTCGCCCGCTGGCACACTGCGGCCGCTGCGGTGGCGCAAGCTGGCGGTCCCACCCGACGCGCCATACTTCAACGCCGGGATGCTCCTCATCGACCTTGTCGCGTGGCGGCGCCTTGACCTCGGTGGCAAGGCGAACTTGCGATCGTCGCCGCCATGATCCACCGCGAAGGAGCGCGGGCGCGTCGATCTCCGCGAAGCGCGCGAGCGCCTGGTCCATCTGCTTGCCGAGGACCTCGTGGCGGAGCGTCGACACGCCGCCGCTGTCGATCTGGACGGCGATGGTGGTGCGTCCGGTCGAGGGTTTCTCGGTCTTCGCCTGTCTCCACATCTACGGAATCCTGTTCCCGATCCATCCGCTGAGCTTTGCCCCACACCCTGGCGGCCGAGGGCGTGTTCAAAGAACAGCCCGACGGGTCGCCGCGGTTCGTGCCGGCGGAGCGGCCGCCGACCGCGATCGTCTACCGCGTCTCGGCGCGGTGAGCCCGGGCCCAAGGACGATCTCCCTGCTCTCCCCGCCACCCCCGGCGCCGAGGGACCGGCGCCCTCCAGGTCGGGGCTCAGAAGAGCTTGGCGCGGATCGCGTTCAGGGCCGCGTTGAACGCCGCGCGGTCCTGATCCTCGCGGTCGATCGCCCCGATCAGGCGCTTGAGCTCCGGGAAGATGGCGGCGCAGGCCTTCTCGTCGAAGGCGGGGACGCAGAGCGCCTGGATGCCCAGCGCGGTCTGCTCGCGGGCGCCGGTGGTGTACCACCACGGCACGTCGACGTTGCCCACCCGCTCGACGTTCGAGCCCGGCTGGCGGCCATGCGAGAAGCTGCGATAGGCCCCCAGCGTCGGGCCGCTGGCGAGCAGCGCCTGCAGCATGCGCCGGGTCGCGGCG
>NZ_JBOGDD010000152.1:0-2074 GCF_050701675.1 Mycobacterium sp.
CGCCCATGCCGGTCACCACGCCCATGCAGACCCGGCACAGCTCGCTGACCACGACGAAGCCCATACCCGCCTGATCGCCGCCACCGAACATGCCGCCCGACGACGAACCACCCGAGGATGCGCCCCCGTCGCGCATCTTCGCGAGTCGCTTCTCCAGCGACTCCTTTGCCATCGCATCGATGCCGAACGCAGCGAACAGCTTGCGGATGATCGGGTAGGGCGGCATGTCGCCACTCTCGAGGTCATCGACGTGGGGACGGATCTCCTTGTCGACGAATTCGCGAACCGCATCGCGCACGGCGACATCGACGTCGGACCATTCGAGCATGTGGTCAGGCAGCCTTTCCTGGCTTGTGCCGACTGCGCGCCGGGCGCAGGCCTGCGAGGGAGAACGTGGTGTGCACCAGCGACCCGGCCCGTTCCATCAGTGACGACGGGCGTGGCCCGCGTGGCCCACCGGGAACGTAGTGCACGGGCAGGCCTCGGCGATCGCGAGGGGGACCCGTGAAGCTGGGCGCCTCGATCAATGGAGCATCAGCGGGGGAGCGGCCTGCTGCCCGCCGGTAGGCCGCCAAAGCCCTTGGGTGGAGCCGAATCTCGTCGGGCACCGCGACGAAGGCCAATTGGACGAACTTTCCGAACAACCTCAGCACCACTTCATCGCCCGGTGTCCATCGCATGCCCGCCTTCTCGCGGACCGCGGGGTCGAAGAGGCCCGCCGCGATCCAGCGCTGGCCGGCGACCATCGGCTTGAACAACTGGTCCCACAGGGGTGTCGGCATCGCGACGAACCACGGCTTCGGGATCCGGATCGAGAAGATGTCCAGGGCGGCTTGGTTGATCTCGAGTTCATCGCGGCACTTCAACTCCCAGTACTCCTGGAAGTCGTCCCACGTCGCGGGCACTGGCCGCATGCTCATGCCGTACATGCGGTACCACTGGACGTGTTCGTCGAAGAGCTGTCGTTTCTCGGCTTCGGTCAGTCCGCCGCAGAAGTATTCGGCGGTCTTGATGATCAGCATGAAGAACGTGGCGTGCGCCCAGTAGAAGGTCTCGGGATTGAGCGCGTGATAGCGGCGCCCCTCGGCGTCGATGCCCTTGATGGTTTCGTGGTATCCCCTGATCTGGGCGCCGGTCCGCGACGCGCGGTCACCGTCGTAGACCACCCCCATGATCGGATACACCGACCTCGCGACCCGCTGCAGCGGCTCCCGCAGCAGGATTGAGTGATCCGTGACGCCCGCGCCGAGCTCCGGATACATGTTCTGAATCGCGCCGATCCAGACGCCGAGCATGCCCGTGCGAAGGTCTCCGAAGTACTTCCAGGTCAGCGAGTCTGGGCCAAGGGGGTCGGCGTCCTTGCGCGTCGAAGTGCCGGCGGTCGCGGTCGTCGTCGATGTCGCGGTCATCGTGTCCTCGCAGAATTCAAGAGCCCACGGGTTGTTCAGCAAACATAATCTTGACAACGCCCGTTGTCCACCGTGTCGGGCGACGCGCCGCCCATCGTTATCCGCCGGGCATCCGCCCTCCACACCGTCGTGACCAGCGGATTATCCGACAGGTCAGGATTGTGAGCAATGTCCCAGGTCCGGCATTCAAGATCATCCACCTGCGGCTTCGCAGGTCATGGCACCCGCGACCGGATCGCCGTGATTGCCCACCTTCAGACGGGACACCTAGGCTGACGGAGTGGATGTCGAATCGTTCGAGGAACGGTCCGGCGGGAAGGATCGCAGCGGACCGCTGTCATGGCTGACGAACACCAACTACAGCCCCGGTGTCATCGCCTTCGTGAGGCGTGCTCGCCGCGCGCTACCTGGCGACCCGGATTTCGGGGATCCGTTGTCCGCGGCGGGTGTTGGCGGTCCGCAGGCCGCGGCCCGGGCGGCCGACCGGATCCTCGACCGGAATGCCGCGTCGCGCGAGGTGAGCCTGGCGGGTTTGCAAATCTGGCAGGCCCTGACCGAGCGCGTATCCGGGCGACCGGCGAACCGCGAGGTCACGCTGGTGTTCACCGATCTCGTCGGATTCTCGGAGTGGTCGCTGCGAGCAGGCGACGATGCCACGCTGAAGC
>NZ_JBOGDD010000153.1:0-7655 GCF_050701675.1 Mycobacterium sp.
GTGCAGGCGCGGCTGGCGAAATTGGAGAGTGACGGTGCGCTGCAATCCTTCGAGCGCAGAATCGATCCCGCGGCCGTCGGCTACCCCCTTGCCGCGTTCATCCTCGTCAACGTCACGCAGCGCAAGCTCGGCGCCATCGCGGTCGAGCTCGCGGCCATCCCCGAGGTTCTGGAAGTCCTCGGGCTCAGCGGCGCCGTCGATCTGCTCGTCCAGGCGGTCGCGCGCGACGCCGATGACCTATACCGCATCGCAGGCCGCATCCTCGACATCGACGGCGTCGAGAAGACGGCCACCTCCCTCGTCATGCGCGAACTCGTCGAGTTCCGGTTGACCCCGCTATTGGATCGACACCAATCCGGGAACCAGTCGCCCGTTCAGGCGAAGGCCTCCACCGGCGGGCAGGAGCAGACCAGGTTGCGGTCACCGTAGGCGTTGTCGATGCGGCGCACCGGCGGCCAGACCTTGGGCCGGAACGCCTTTCCGAGCGGATACGCCGCCTGCTCCCTGGTGTACGGGTGGTCCCAGTCGGCCACGATCAGGCACTCGGCCGTGTGCGGTGCACCACGCAGCGGGTTGTCTTCTACCGTCCACCGCCCTGCCGCGACTTCATCGATCTCGGCGCGAATGGAGATCATGGCCTCGCAGAAGGCGTCCACCTCGGCAAGGCTCTCGCTCTCCGTCGGCTCGACCATCAATGTGCCGGCGACGGGGAAGCTCATCGTCGGTGCGTGGAAACCGTAGTCCGCCAAGCGCTTTGCCACGTCGTCGACGGTGACGCCGGTGCTCTTGGTGATGGGCCGCAGGTCGAGGATGCACTCGTGGGCAACCATCCCGCTCTCCCCCGTGTACAGCACCGGGTAGTACTCGTCGAGGCGGCGGGCGACGTAGTTGGCCGACGCGATCGCGGTGAGCGTCGCCGCGCGAAGCCCAGGCGCCCCCATCATGCGGATGTACGCCCACGTGATCGGCAGGATCGACGCCGACCCGTACGGGGCGGCGGACACGGTGTAGGTGTCGGTCAGTTCATCGGCCAGCGGGTGCCCCGGCAGGTACGGAGCGAGGTGGCTGCGCACCGCGACCGGGCCGACACCGGGGCCACCACCGCCGTGCGGGATGCAGAACGTCTTGTGCAGATTGAGGTGGCTGACGTCGCCCCCGAACCGGCCAGGGCGGGCCAGCCCGACGAGCGCGTTCAGGTTGGCGCCGTCGACGTAGACCTGGCCGCCGACGTCGTGCACGGCCGCACAGATCTCTTCGACGTCGTGTTCGAAGACGCCGTGGGTCGACGGGTAGGTGATCATCAGCGCAGCCAGCCCGTCGCCGTGTTCGGCGACCTTGGCCCGCAGATCGTCGAGGTCGACGTCGCCGTTGTCGCGGCAGGCCACCACCACCACGCGCATGCCCACCAACGCAGCCGATGCCGCGTTGGTGCCGTGTGCGCTCGACGGGATGAGGCAGATATTGCGTTGCGAGTCGCCACGACTCTGGTGATAGGCCTGAATGGCGAGCAGGCCCGCGTACTCCCCCTGCGAGCCTGCATTCGGTTGCAGCGACACCGAGTCGTATCCGGTGAGCTGCGTCAGCCAGCCTTCGAGGTCGGAGATCAGCTTGCGCAGCCCCGGCGTGTCCGAAGCGGGCCCGAACGGATGCTGGCGGGCGAACTCGGGCCAGGTGATTGGCTCCATCTCGGAGGCCGCGTTGAGCTTCATCGTGCACGACCCGAGCGGGATCATGCTGCGGTCCAGCGCGATGTCCTTGTCCGCCAAGGACCGCAGGTAGCGCATCATCTCGGTCTCGGTGCGATGGCGCGTGAATGCCGGGTGCGTCAGGAAGGCCGAAGTGCGCGTGGCGATCTCCGGTCCGGCCCAGTGCTGGCCACCGCGCGTCGCGCCGAAGGCGGCGAGGACGTCCTCGACGTGGGTGGCGGTGGTGGCCTCGTCGCAGGACACCGAGACGTGATCGCCGTCGACCAGCCACACGTTGATCCCGCGGGCCTTGGCTGCCGCGCGGACGTCGTCGGCCCGGCCGGGGACGTGCGCCAGCACGGTGTCGAAGAACGCGTCGTGCACCACGTCGATGCCTGCGGCGTCGAGTCCGGTGGCGATGGCGACGGCGTTCCCGTGCACCTTGTGGGCGATCGCGGTCAGGCCGTCGGCGCCGTGGTAACTGGCGTACATGGCCGCCATCACCGCCAACAGCACCTGCGCCGTGCAGATGTTGCTGGTGGCCTTGTCGCGCCGGATGTGCTGTTCACGGGTCTGCAGTGCGAGCCGGTAGGCCAGCGATCCGTCGGAGTCCACCGATACGCCGACCAGGCGACCGGGCAGCTGGCGGGCATGCTTGGTGTGCACCGCGAGGTAACCGGCGTGCGGTCCACCGAATCCCATTGGCACGCCGAAGCGTTGGGTGGTCCCGAAGGCGACGTCTGCGCCGAGCTCCCCCGGCGGGGTGATCAGCGTGAGTGCCAGCAGGTCGGCGCCGACGGCCACCAGCGCGCCGCGCTCGTGGGCCTCGTCGACCAGTCGACTCCAATCATTGACGCATCCGCTGGCACCCGGCAGCTGGACGAGCACGCCGAAGAACTCGCCGTCGGGCAGGCCCTCGCGCAGGTCTCCCGTCACGATCTCGATGCCGAGCGGTGCCGCCCGAGTGGCGAGCACCGCGGCAGTCTGCCGGTAGACGTCACGGTCGACGACGAGCGTGTGCGCCGCACCCTTGACGGCGCGGTGCATGAGCGTCATCGCCTCGGCAGCGGCGGTGCCCTCGTCGAGCATCGACGCGTTGGCCACCTCCAGACCCGTCAGCTCCTCGACCATCGTCTGGAAGTTCAGCAGCGCCTCGAGCCTGCCCTGGCTGATCTCCGGCTGGTACGGGGTGTAGGCCGTGTACCAGGCGGGGTTCTCAAGTATGTTGCGGCGCAACACCGCAGGTGTCAGCGTGTCGAAGTATCCCTGTCCGATCATCGAAACGGCGACGGTGTTCGCGTCGGCCATGGCGCGCAGTTCCGCGAGGGACTGTTCCTCCGAGGCAGGAGGGGGAAGCTGGTCGAGTCCCGGGGCCACGCCGTCGGCGTCCTGAGCATCCAGAATGCCCGCGGGCAACGCCTTTTCGGCCAGCTCACTGAGGGTGTCCACACCGATGACCTCGAGCATGGTGGCGATCGCGTCGGCATCTGGTCCGATGTGCCGGTCGGCGAATCGCGGCAGGTGGTGCTCAGTTACGGGATGGGGATGAGTACCGGACACGAGAGGGCCTCTCAAACGTCAGAGCGGTCCTCTCCCTCTGTCGTCGACCCGTAACGGGTGCCTGAGAGATTCGGCGTGTCGGCGATGGCCGAAACTGCCTTTCCCCATGGGCGGGCGAAGTCGAGCTCGCCACTTTCCAGAGGCATCGTGGCCCTACGCGGTCCTGGTGCCTGAGAGGTTGACGGAGAGGTGTTGCTCCTTCGGCGTCCGTGACTGGCGGTCACGGAACTCTCCCGCGCGGGGGCGATGCATCGCTGAGTCTACCCGGACGGTGGACTCGGGTTCAGCTCAGCCGATCTTGCGGTCGCGGTGCTTGCGTCGCGAGGCGAGTTCGTCTTCTGGGCTTGGGATGGATTCGCCACCGTCGGCGCGTTCGCCGGGGAAGTCCGCGATGGCCCCGGTGAGCTCCCGCATGGCACCCGACACCGCGATGCCGAAGACGCCCTGGCCACCCTGCAACAGGTCGACGACCTCTTCGGCGGACGTGCACTCGTAAACCGTGGTGCCGTCGGAGAACAACGTGATGTTGGCGAGGTCTTTTACGCCTCGCTGGCGGAGGTGATCGACCGCCACCCGGATGTTGTGCAGCGAGATGCCGGTATCGAGAAGTCTTTTGACGATCTTGAGGACCAGAATGTCCTTGAACGAGTAGAGGCGCTGACTGCCGGAGCCCGCCGCTCCGCGGATCGAGGGCACCACCAGTGAGGTCCTGGCCCAGTAGTCCAACTGCCGATAGGTGATTCCCGCGATCTGGCAGGCACTCGGACCGCGATAGCCCACCAACTCGTCCGGCAGGGAATCGTCAGGGAACAAGCCGCCCTGTACGGGTTCGCTTGAGGCGGTCGAGACCACCCGGTCCGGCGTGCCGTTGGAGGTGAGATCCAACTGCTCCTGACGTGGCGTGTCGCCCACTGCCCATCCTCTCGCCGATCGATCTGGACCTGTGCCTCGCAGCGCCAATGATGACGCGACAATCAACTAAGCACGTTCGCTCCGAGCTCGAGTACGTCGAGCATACGCGCATCGCTCCGTACTCTCCGCTTCATGACGATCAAAGTATGGCTGCCCGTCACGCGGATCCACGACAACGGCCGCGCGTGTCGACGGCGTGAGACGCATCCGTGACTATCGACGCTCAGGTGGCCTTGAAGTCATCCGGTGACACGCTGTCGAGGAACTCCTTGAACTTCTCGACCTCGTCCTCCCGCACCGCGCCGGTGGTTTCCTCGTCGGACTCGTCGGGTATCAGCAGCCCGGCCTCGGCCAGCACCGCCTCTTCGACGTAGATGGGGACACCCGTGCGCATCGCGATCGCCACGGAGTCCGACGGCCGCGCGGAGACCTTGATGTCGCGATCGAAGATCAGGTCGGCGTAGAACGTGCCTTCCTGCAGATCGACGATCCGGACCTCCTTGAGCGAATGCCCAAGGGCGGTAATCAGATCGCGGATGAGGTCGTGCGTCATGGGCCGAGTGGTCTCGACGCCCTGTTGTTCGAGCGCGATCGCCTGAGCCTCCATCTGCCCGATCCAGATCGGCAGATAGCGATCACCGTTGGATTCGCGCAGCAGCAGAACCGGTTGATTCTGTGGCTGCTCCACGCGAATGCCGACTACACGAACCTCGCCCATCTGAGTCTGCCCTCCGCACCGCAAGTCGTCGTGGCTGAGTCTAATCCTCAGCGATCGAGAACGTCGCGCACGGCTGACTTGATCAACGAGGTGTGCAACGTTATTGCCAGCGCCGCGACTTCCCGAGCCAGGTCGTCGGCGCGGTCCTTGGCGCCGGCCTTCTCCACCGGACCCGCGATCTGGGCGATCAGGTCGGACTGTCGATCCGCAGCAGATCGGAAGGCCCGCAGGTGGCGAGGTTCGACCCCGTAGTCGGCCAGTGCCTTCGCGCACTGTGCCGTCACGACCGAATGCTCGTCGAAGAACCCGCCGGGGCCCGATTTGATGATCCCGGCCTTGATCAGGGAGCCGAGCAGCTCCTCGTCCACTCCGGAGCGGATCAGCAGATCCTCCCGGCTCAGCCTGACCTGGGCGGGTGCCACCGCGGCCCTGTCCTCGACGCCGACGGTGTCGTCCCGGTCGCCCGGCAGCCGAACCAACCGAGGAACGCCGTACCCGGATCCGTTGTCGGGCAACGCTCCGTCGGGTTGCGAGTCGAGCTGCGCCTTGATGACCTTGAGCGGCAGGTAGTGGTCGCGTTGCGCGGTCAAGATGAACCGCAGCCGCGCACAGTCGTACGCGGTGAACCGCCGGTACCCCGAACCCGAGCGCTGCGGCGTGACCAGTCCCTCAGCCTCCAGGAAGCGGATCTTGGAGATGGTCACGTCCGGAAAGTCGGGTCGCAGCGAGTCCAGGACCGCTCCGATCGACATCCCGGCGAGCGCTGGGGTGTCGGGGGCGGTCATTAGCTGGCAGAACCGCCGTCGTCGCCCTTCGGCCCGGTGAGGAAGACCAGTCGGAACTTGCCGATCTGGACCTCGTCGCCGTTGGCCAGAACCGCGGAATCCACGGGCTCGCGGTTGACGTAGGTGCCGTTGAGGCTGCCGACGTCGACGACCTGGAACTCGGCGGTCTCGAGCCGGAACTCCGCGTGCCTGCGGCTCACGGTCACGTCGTCGAGGAAGATGTCGCTGTCGGGATGCCGACCGGCCGAGGTCCTCGCCTGGTCGAGCAGGAACCGCGACCCGGCGTTCGGACCGCGCTTGACGACGAGCAACGCCGAACCCGCCGGCAATCCCTCGACCCCCGAGACGGCGTTGTCGCTGCCCGTCGATGGCGGTGCGTCCAATTCGTTGAGGAAGTCCGAGCGGAAGACCGAGGTGGTCTCTACCGTGACTTCTTCGGACTGGTCAGCGCCCGAACTGGTGTCGTTGTCCGTCACCCGGTGCTCCTTACTGGCTGCTGTGGCGATGGTTGGCAAGCGCGCCGGCTCCCGCTCGAGACATTCAAGGGGGACGACGGCGCGTCGTGCGTCTCGAGACGACCGTACCGCGCTCGGGAGGCCGCCGTGTCCACCACCGCCGGAATTCTCATTCGTCGAGGGTCGCGCCGTAGGCGTCGGCGTCGAGGAGAGCGCTCAGCGCCTCCGAAAGCGATGCAGCGTCGATCTGCAGGTCGATGAGCCATCCGCCGCCATAGGGCTCGGAGTTGACGAGCTCCGGCGAATCCGCCAGATCGCCATTTACGGCAACGACTTTGGCCGTGATCGGCGCATACAGATCCGAATTCGACTTGGTCGACTCCACGGTGCCGAACTCGCTGCCCGCCGTCACCTCGGCGTCGACGTCCGGCAGTTCCACGAACACCACGTCACCCAGCGCAGCCTGGGCGTAGTCGGTGATACCGACACGCACGGTGTCGTCACCCGTCCGACGCACCCACTCGTGGTCCGCGGTGTAGTAAAGGTCGGACGGAATCTCGCTCACGGCGCTCCTCGGTTCTGCTTCTGGATGTGGATGTCGTGCTCACTTGACGGGCTGAGCGTATTGGCGCGGTTTCGGTTGCCGCAAGGCGGTCACGTTCACCACGTCGGCCTGCTGCACCGTCATTGTCCCGCCGACGCGCTCGACGCTGTCCACGGCCCCGCCAGGGATGTTCATGGCCGCCGCCAACGTCGCTGGATCTCCAATGGCGAGAACGGAATAGGGCGGGTTGAGCGTCGTGCCGTCGACGACGAGGGCACCGGGCGACCCCACCACCCAGGTGTCGACTCCCACGCGGATCGGTGTCTGGTCCGTACTGCTCACCTGCATGGCCTCCGCACCAGCCGCCCTCAGCTCGTTGACCACGTCGAGCATGGTCTCGGGCGACACCCCTGGCGCGGTGTCGTCGATGGTGATCGTCACACCGGGTCCCGTCGCGGCCACGGTCCCGATCAGGATCGACAGGGCCGCCAGGCGGGCCTGCGCATTCTCTATCGCGGCCTGGTCGTTGCTGCCAGTGCTCTGCAGCGACTCGAGTGTCCGCTGCAGGTCGGCGACCTCGGTGTTCAGCGCGGCCTCGCGTTGCTGTAGTGAATCCAGGAGTACCAGCAGGTCGGCCGGCCGAGCCGTGTCGAGCGAGTCGCCGGACTCGGTCTGGCGCGCCTGCGTCACGATCGCCACCCCGAGCAGCAGGCACAACACCACGGCCAACGCCCCGAAGGTGAGCTTGGACCGGCCGCGCCGCACCAGTCCCGCCACGCCGCCCGGCCGCAGGTCGCCGATCGGGCGCATCGGCTCGTCGGCCGGTCGCTCGTGTCTACCGTGCTCGGGCTCGGGGACCGGCTCGGGGACGGGCGGTGACGTCGGGTCGGCCATGGGTCAGGCGCCGAACAGCCTGCGCCGCAGGGCGGCAGCGTTGCCGAAGATGCGGATGCCAAGGACGACGATGATCGCGGTCGAGAGCTGGGTGCCCACCCC
>NZ_JBOGDD010000154.1:0-9635 GCF_050701675.1 Mycobacterium sp.
GTCCGTCGACGATCTGGACGGCTTCGCCAAAGTCATCGGCCTTCCGCTCTCCCTTGCGTCGCGCAGTCCACTCGTCGATGTCGACGTCACCCAGGCCAGCAGCCTGCGGGGTATCGCGTTGCGCGACGGCAGTGATGACCAAGACAAGAGCTACCACCAACGAAGTCGAGATGAACGACGCTCGCCAGGTGTGAAAGACACTGTATGCCCACCACCCGGCAAACGGTCCAGCAAGCAACCCACCTAGCGCGTAATTGGTTGTCCACCAACCGAACACGCGCCCGCGCTCGCCAACGGCGAAGAATGCCGAGATGTTCTTGCACAACGGGCCCCAACCCGAGGACTGCGCAAGACCTTGCGCCACCATGAGAAGCGCGAAGCCGAAGATCGCCGTGGTAACACCCATCACGGCGGCAGCTACTGCCGATACTGCAAGACCGACCAATAGCACGCGCCGCGGACCGAACCTGTCCGCGAGTGTCCCCCAGACGAATTGACCGACGGCGTATGCGGTCAGGTATGTCGCATCGAGGATTCCCATGACGGGCTCTGTCATCGCGGACATCGATGGATCTTCCAGGATGCCCACTTTCGCAGCGGAGAACGCTTGGCGGGTGAAATAGAGCGCGAAGTACACCACCCATGTCACGACGAATATCTGGACTCGCCAGCGCCGAAGATGATCTAGCGGCTTGCTAACTGTGGTTTGGGTATTGGACGGTAATGTCATGAGAGCCTTCACTTCCAGGACGTAGTTATTCAGCGGCAATGGGCAATGATCCGAAGCGCGACGACTTGATCAGGGCTGGATTGGTTGGACACGCCTGCGGTTGTATTCCGACCACGCAAGGTATTTGCGACCCAGCCCGCAGGAGGCCAACTGCGACCGACTGGAGTCGCCACGCGACGGAAGAACGATCGGATAGCTTCCACCCACCACGAGTCCAGCGACGACCGTGCGGGGATGGCGGGCTGCCATCTTGACAACGGCATTCCCGGTTTCGATGTTCGGGCAGACGAGTAGATCAACATCGCCGGCGACCGGCGACTGAATCCCCTTCACGACCGCGGCGTCAATTGACAGTGCGATGTCGAGCGCCACCGGACCCAACACGTCGGCCCTATCGGCGATGCGTGCGCCTACGTCCGCAGCCTCCACAGACGACGGCATGGCCGTAGTACTGGTTTCAGCCGCCGAAAGCAGTGCCACCTTGGGGCGGAGAATCCCGGAGGCTCGGAGAAGGTCGATTGCGTTGTTCGCGATCACCTCTTTGAGATCTGCTGACGGGGCGACGTTGATGGCGCCGTCGGTCACATAGAGCGGCTTGTGGTAGATCTCCTCTGGGAGGTAGAGCGCAAAGACGTGGCTGAGGCGTCCGGAGGTGGTTGCACGTTTGCTTCGGTCCCGCAGTACCGCTCGCATCAAGATTGCCGTCTTGATGTTTCCCTTTATGACCATGCCAACGTCGCCGGTTGCCGCCATTGAGGCGGCCAGTTCGGCAGCGGCGTCGTCGTTGTCGGCATCGTGGAAGGTCCACTCGGGCGGACTGAGATTGTGCCTACGGCACAGCTCGAGGAACCCATGGCGGTCGCCGATAACGATAGGCTCGATCAGACCTGCTGCGTACGCGCCGTGGACCGCTTGCAATGATGCAGCGCTCAACGGTTGTACGACCGCCGCCGGCGTGGGGGCAAGATCGACCGGCGGCGGCTCGCGCAGGAGAGTCGGCTCGTACATGACCGTCATGGCCGCCGATCGGACCGCGACGAGCTGGCCCAGACACTATGAAGCACGCGAGCGTAAGACGGCAGGTCGTCCGTGGCGGCGGTTCGGACCTTGGCGCAGTCGTCCCAGGACCGCAGTTGCGCCGCCTGTTCGTGATACTCGTGGGCCCGGAATTCTGCCACCTCCTCTGGGGTCATCGGCCCGCCTTGCCGCGCGAGGGACCGGACAGAAGCGGGACTGAGAGTGTCGCCGTAAGTCGGCTGCGTTGCGACGAGATAGCGCTTGGCCGGGACGTGTTGACCGACCAAATAGGCCGCCCGCTCCGAGATGTGCTCGGCGCAGAACATGGCGCCGATTCGCTCGTGCACGTCGTTGCCGTAGTGCTCGAGAACCGCTGGCGCGCGCCCGATGTCGTGCAACAGGGCTGCTGCGACCATGACGTCGTCAACATGATTGGCGCGGGCTTGCTGGGCAGTCTGCAATGCATGCTGCAGCTGGTTCACGGCCTCGTCCTCGTACGGGCTCTGTTCCGCACGACGCAGAATCTCAAGCGTGTCTTCGACCGAAAAGTGTGGGCTGGACAACTTTTTTGCCTTTCTGTGATGTGGGCTGCCATCACTTAAACATTCGACGGCTTGACTAGTCAAGTAGGGATCGAGGAGAGAACCGCGGCATGCGCGGACGTGTGATCCTGGCCGTCCGACCGGCGACGAGGCGGTGGCTTAAGCGGAGACAGACATGAAGCTGGTCAAAGACGTGACACACAGACGTCGATGCCCGGTGGGCACGGCCGTGACACTCGCGGCTGAGCACCCGACTGGCAGGTACCTCGCAGACATGCCCTGCGCCGCAACGAGCGGACTCGCGCAAGTGCACATGGAACATCGGGGATGCGTCGTCGAGAAACTCTCCACGGTGCGCGGCCGAAATCACCACTGGTGCATGTGAATCGACCACATCTCCGCCGGATCCCGTGGGGTTGTCGTCGCCATGATCGCGAACTTGGGCATTCGGCGGATATGGTGCAGTAACGGCGCGGGCACACAGGGCCGTTCGAAGCGCGCGCTGCAGCTGGCTCACTGAGTCGTCCTCATCGGGAATCTGCTGGAGTCGACGCAGGAACTCGATGACCTCATCAACCAAATTCAGTGGGCCGAACACGGCGAGCCGGCCTCGCCAGGATCTGTAGCGCACCTCACGGAACACAACTTGAGTAGTTAAGTTCCCGGTCCCTACCCGCTAGGATTTGGAGATGCACGAACCCTTCACCTCTGGCCCGGACACCCGCGGCGCACTCCAGCGTTCGATACCCCCACGTTCCGCGGTCGGCGATAGCCGAACGTCGGACATCAAGGCATCGGGTCCGAATCATTTTGCCCCGTGGCTAACTCGCCAATAGCCAGCCTCCACGAGATCTACTGGAGTACGCGCAACGGTATGCGGGACTAGACATGAAAGGCAGGAGCAGCATCGCGAATGGCAGCCAATAGTATGCCTCGGTATCAATTCATTGCGAATATGCTGGAGGAGGAGCTGGCGCAGTCGACGCCTGGATCTCGGATTCCTTCCGAGCATGAACTCGCCAAACGCTTCAGCATGAATCGACTGACGGCCAAGGCGGCCCTCGAGGAGCTGGAGCGCCGCTACGTGGTTCGACGCGTTCAAGGCAAGGGCACGTTCGTGGCGCGGCGCTTACCCTATGTGGTCAGCCCGGACTCGCCTCCGAGCTGGACCGCCAGCGTGACCGATGCGGGTGGTAGACCAACCATAAGCACGGTATCGCTCATCGAACGCACAGCACCACAGACGATTGCAGAGCACCTCCGGATCGTGAAGGGCCAACGAATATTCGTTCTGTCGCGTCGGCGTTACATTGACGGACTCATCGCCGGATATACGCTCAGCTATCTGCCTGGCGACCTTTTGCCGCGATTTCGTTCTCGACTCGAAGAAGACGCGTCACTCAATGCGGTACTGGTGAACCAGTATCGCCTGAAGCCCATCCGAACATGGGTGAAGGTCGAACTGCGACCCGCACCGCCCGAGGTTTCTGGTCATCTCGAATTGCGCGGTACCCCCACAGTTCATCTGCTTTCGGCGGTGCTGGAAGTCGACGGTGCCAGCCCGCGTGTCATCGAGTACGCACAGACGTGGCTGCGACCCGACTCCGTGGACCTCATCGTCGAAATGAACCGCGATCGGGGCCAATGAATGCGGCAGCCCGGCAGGGTCTTCGATCACAACGCCAGCTGGGCCGCGACCCTCGACTTGCCGAGTCGCCGACTCGACTTGACTACTCAAGTTAAGGTTGTCTCCGTCTCCTAGTTCCAATCTGAGGCATGCCATCAGTCACCGAAGGAGTTCCGTGAACCTTGATCTCACCGGACGAGTCGCACTGGTCGCCGGCGGAAGCAAAGGCATCGGCCGGGCAATCTCACTCGAGCTAGCCAGTAACGGAGCTTCAGTAGCGATCGGGGCGCGGGGCGCAGAAGCGCTGGAGGAGACTGCCGCTGACATATCCGCAAGCACCGCGGCCACGCCCTACGTGTTCCAAGGCGACCTCTGTAACACCGAGATCGTCGAACGGATGGTCTCGGAGGTCGTCCATCACTTCGGCCACATCGACATCCTGATCAACAACGTCGGGGACTCGATCATGGGTCACGATTGGCGCACGGGCGACGCGGCATGGGCAGCCATGCTGGAGACCTCTCTGATGAGCGCGGTCCGGTGCTCCCGTGCAGCGATTCCGCATCTCCTGAAAAGCGAACACGGTCGCATCATCAACATCGCGTCAGTCAACGGACACCAACCACCAGCCGGCCGAGGGGACTACAACGCCGCCAAAGCTGCCCTCCTCGCCTTTTCGAAGACCATCTCGCTGGAACTCGCGCCTCGAATCACCGTGAACAGCGTCTGCCCAGCTCGGATCGACACGCCACTGTGGCGTCGGATGGCTGAGTCAATGCGTGACGAAGAGGACTCCAGCATCGACGATGTCCTGCAACGCGTCGCAGAACGCGATCTGCCAATGGCGCGATTCGGCCGCCCCGAGGAAGTCGCTGCACTAACTGCATTCTTGGCGTCAGACAACGCTGCATGGATAACCGGTGTCGCCTACAACATCGACGGTGGATACACGAAGTCATCGTCCTGATCCGCCACTTCCACAGTGGCTCTTGACGACCGGTGACGTCGACGGGTGCCAGCTGCCGGGGTCTGGGTCACCATCCGGGGGCTACGCTGGTCGAATGGGACGCCAGGCCCCGTTCACATTGCGGGCAGACCGCGCCGCGGTCGGCGGCATGTCCGTGTCGAACTGCTACGTCACGATTAATGACGGCATCATCCAGGAAGTGACCCGGCGCGCACCCTCGTCCTTGCCGATCACCGATCTTGGGCACTTGGATCTCGTCCCAGGTTTGATCGACCTTCACGCCGATGCTCTCAACTCTCGCAACCAGCCGCGTCCTCAGACACGATTCCCGCTGGACGCCACGCTCTTACAGGTCGACGCCGAAGCCGCCGCCAATGGAGTCACGACCCAGTGCCTGTGCTTGACGGTCGACAACGACCTGCAAGCCTCGAACGACATCGCCAGCCCCACCGATTGGCTGGCTGCCCTACGGGCGCAGAAGAAGCATCTCCGAACGGACTCCGTATTCCACGTCAGATTCGAACTGAGCGCCGAAGGATGGCATCTCAGTCAAGACATGGTCGACCCTGTCTTGACCCGAATCGTCTCCTACATGAACCACGCCCCAGGAGTTGGCCAGTACAGCCGCGATGGATCGGCCTGGCACCAGCTCTATCTACGAGGCCACGACGGGAACCGCGATGACCGCGAAAGGATTGCCAGCGCACGGACACACCGGGCCCAAGACGTGTCGACGAGGCGACGGGATACAGCCAGACTCGCACGCGGCGCTCGAATCCCGCTTGCGTCACATGACGATCTCACCTGCCACGACGTTCTGGAGGCCGCCCGGGTCGGCACCTCGATTTGCGAGTTTCCGCTCACCCTTGAGGCAGCACTCGAAGCGAAACGCGCAGGCCTCCACGTCGTGATGGGCGCACCCAACGCATGGCGCGGGCAGTCCCACCTCTCGTGGCTATCAGCACGCGACGCAATATCGGAAGGCGTGGTCAGCGCTCTCGTATCCGACTATCACCCAGCGTCTCTGCTCCATGCGGTCTACAGCCTCGCCGAAGACGGCGACATTCCATGGGCAAGCGCTGTCGCACTCGTGACCGAAGGTCCAGCTCTGGCGGGCGGCTTTCACGATCGAGGACGGATTGCGGAAGGGTTGGCCGCTGATTTGACTGCGGTTGACTCCACGACCGGCTTGCCCGTGGTCAAACAGAGCTGGCGGTCCGGTTCGCCTCTGATGGGTCTTCGCTAGCACATGGACGTGGCTAGCCGCCGGCGGTCGCGCATCAACCGATTGGCGTTAACCATCAATCCATAACACGGGGCGCCATCATGCGGAGCTCGGCTTCGGCGAGGGCCCCTGGGTCGCGATCCAGCCCCCTGGCCCGGCCGTGGGACACCGGATCCTGGTGAGCAGCCGGGTGATTCGCTCCTTGTCAGGATGCCCGTCGTATGCCTCGAGCCAGTTGGCGATGTCGTTGGCGAGCTCCTCCGGCAACCCGATTCCCCTCACGGCAGCCGATTCCAGTGTCTTCGAAATGGCTCGACGGTAATGGCGGCAACCGAGATGCATGTAGACGGTGGTCTTGACCCGCTCGGGCAGAAGGTCTTTGAGTGTGTCGGCCAGCTGCCAACCGAGGCGATGAGACGACGACGAATCGGTGCCAGGCTCGGATGCGTAATCAGCCAGGTCCGGTTTGTCCTCCAACGGCTGCGGCATCGCGCAATCCCTTCTCAGGTAGACGATTGGGATGAAGTGATGTTGCCCAGACATGGAGTGAGCCGGTCGTGGACGGCAGCCAAGAGGGTGGTCGTCGCCGGCGACTCCTCGGACCTATCCGCCCGCCGGCCCAACCCGCACGCCGACGCTCGTTCATGCCTGCCTGCGTAGCGGGTGCGGATGGGTTGAACTCGATGCAGACCGTACGCGTCCGCCGCGGGACTCGGCATCGGGCAGTAGCGCCCAGCGATGTAACGCCACCCATGCGACGTCGTCGCCGGGTTGAATGATCACCGACACTTCTTCGGCCATCTCGTCCCATACTGCGCGCGCTGTCGCTCGGACCACCGACAGGCCGTCCAGACCGGGGTCGGCGCCCGTGGAGGTCACGGTGGCGGTCGTGTGGTCAGCCTCTCCGCCGAGAGGCGGGCCGCGCTCTGAGCGCTGGTGACGACGTCGCCACTGCTGGCAGCGAAACCAAGTGCGCAAAGGTGTTTCGCGACCTGGGTGGCGCTGCACGATGCGTTGTTGGTGACGTACAGCGCACGGACGGGCGCATCCAGCAGCGCGTCGACGGACCCCTCCGCGGGGGCCCGACCGCAATACAGCGTGCCGTCGAGGTCGAGCAACAGACAGTCATGCTGTCGTAGGAGAGTATCCATCGCTAGTGGACTCCTATCCCGCCGAGTGACCGTGCGGCGCAAGCACGTGCGCCGCACGGTCATTGGGTCACGGGGCGACTGCGTACCGTGGCTTCGTTCCCGGTGCATCGATCAACAGACTGACGATGCGGTCCAGCGGGTCGGGGTCGGCGACGAGATCCGCCCACGGGAAGCGACCGTTGGTTCGCTGGAGGAAGTCCAGCGCCTGGATCAGGTGCCGTGGCTCGTAATTGTGGACACCGGAGAATGACAAGTGGCGCCGCACGACGGATTCCGGGTCCACTGCGATGTCGCCATCCGGAGCAACAGAGCCAGCGAAGATGGCGACGCCCTGGACGTCGAGCTTGCGCAAGCCGTCTTGCAATGCCGCTGCCTTCCCGGACAACTCGATCAGAACGTCGCACTGGTCCACGTCCCCGATCGACGCCACGACGGCGGTCGCACCGAATTGCTTCGCAAGCTCCCTACGTTCGGCTGCGGGGTCGACGGCGGTCACCGACGAGGCGCCCCCTTCTGCGGCGGCCGCGAGTGCGGTGAGCCCGAGCATGCCTGCTCCGATTACCACGACCCGTTTGCCTGCGATGGGCATGGCGCGTTCGACTACTGCCATGACGGTCGCGGTGGCGCAGGCTGCGGGCGCAGCGAGGGCGTCGGACACGTCGTCGTCGACCACGGCGACCGGCATGCCGCGTGGCAGAAGCACGTGCTCGGCGTACCCACCGGACAGTGCCCAGCTGGAGTCGAACGCTTCGTGGCCCGCCTTGCGGACGGTGCGGCACTTCGCGGTCACGCCGGCAAGGCAACGGTCGCAGGTGCCACATGGCAGCGTTTCCGACCAGATCACGCGCTGGCCGAGCTGAAGCTGCCGCCCGTCCACCGACCGCAGCTCGTCGTCGTCTCCGAACGCCACGATGTGCCCGACGGTCTCGTGACCGAGAATCGAGGGGCAGGGCTGAGCGCGTCGCCCACTTACCGTGTGTCGGTCGCTACCGCACACGGTGGCCAGGGTTACCCGTACCAGCACCTCTCCTGCCTGCAGCGGTGGCACCGGTACTGACTCGAGCGCGATGTCGTCGCCGCCACGCCATATCGCGGCGCGGGTGTGATCGACTCGGCCGGAAGTCACTGAACCTTGCGACAATTGGTTGGTCATGACGTCTTCACCCAGGCTTGCTTGACGCCGAGCAGCCCAGGAAGGTCGGCCACCGAGGACACCAGGTGGGTGTGCTGATGAGCGCTCAACTCCGCCTTGTCGCTGGCACCCGACAGCACCCCGACCACGAACCCCGCGCCGGAGTTCGTGCCCGCCTCCAAATCGCGCGGGGTGTCGCCCGCCACGAGCACTCGCGAAATATCTTGTACGTCAAGCTGTTCCATGGCGCGGTAGATCATGAAGGGCGCCGGGCGACCCGACGGCACGTCACTGCCGCACACGACGGCGTCCGCTACGGAGTCACCCTCCCAGCCCAGCGCGGACAGCAACGAGTTGACGACGTCACGGTCGAATCCTGTGTTCAGGGCGACGCGGATCCCCGCTGCGCGCAGATCGTGCAGCGCCTCGGGCACTCCGGGCAGCGCCACCGGTGGACGTTCGGCGTATGCGGCCGTGAGCCGGGCGCGAAAGTCCTCGACGATGGGCTTGAGGGCTTCGTCACTGAGGGGTTCGCCACCCTCCGGGGTCAGGAGGGCGCGCAGCGCCTCGTGCTTGGCCGAGCCGTGCCACTTGGCGATGTCGGCCTCGGTGGGTGACCCTCCGTGGGCGATCACCGTCTCCCCGAGGACGCGGTAGACGGCCAGACCCTCGTCGATCGTGGTGCCGGCCATGTCGAGTACGACGAGTTCGGGTTGAATCGTTGGGCTACTCATGCGGATTTCCTTCCTAGGGTTTCGCGTTGCGCACCAGGGTGGTACGGACGTCGAGGTTGTTGTCGAGGGTGAAGCTGACGAACTCGGGCAGATACCGATCGTCGTGGAACTCGAGGAGCTCGCCGTCGGCGTCGCGCGTCGAGCGTTGTTGGCGAAGCAGCGGAGAGCCCGTGGCGACCCCGAGATGGGTCGCGTCGACCGGATCGGCACCGACCGCGTCGACGACGTGCGACGCAGTTGCCAACTTGACGCCTCGGGACTGCAGGTATGCCCACATCGATCCCGAGTCGCAGTCGAAGTCGAACAACAGACGGCCGACGTGCTCGACGAACGTTCCGCGTTCGAGCATGGCGCGGTCACCGTCGAGGTAACGCAGCCGTAGCACCTGCACCACGGGCCTGCCTTCGTCGATGTTCAGGTTCGACGCGGCCAATTCGTCGGCTGGGCGCAGCGTCAGTTCGAGAGTGCGTTGCCCTGGAGTGCGCCCGATCGATTGGACCCACGCCGAGT
>NZ_JBOGDD010000155.1:0-3563 GCF_050701675.1 Mycobacterium sp.
CTCTAAAAGGTCGGACGGCCGGACGACCGCACCGGCAGTAACATGGGACCCATCTGTCACACCAGATGCGGAGGACCCATGCGACGCCGATGGAGAGCGGGAGCCGGTGCGATGGTCCTCGGCGCCACCATCGCACTCGGCGGATTCGGTGCACCCGCTGCTCGGGCAGCCCCACCGGCACCCGCGGTGAAGGACTTCTCGAAGCCCGCCATCGTCATCCTGGGCTACGGACTCAACCCGAACGGCACCATGCGGACGATTCTGCGACGACGCGTGCTCACGGGCCTCACGGTCGCGCAGTTCTTCCCACAGTCGCCCGTCATCGTCACCGGCGGCAACCCGCAGAGCGGGAGAACCGAAGCCGAGCAGATGCGAAACATGTTGCTGCTAATCGGCTTTCCCGCCAACAGGATCATCGTGGAGGACCGGGCCAACAGCACCGTCCAGAACGCCCAGTTCTCGGTGCCGTTGGCGAAGCAGGCGGGTACCTCGGGCATCATCCTGGTGACGTCGACGACACATCAGGGTCGCGCCGACGGAGACTTCGTCGATGCGGGCGGCAACCTCCTCTCGACCGTGAGCTACCCGGACGGTGATCCCGCCGTCAACGTCGTCCAGTTCGCACGCGACGCCATCAGTCCGTTCGTCGGCGTCGGAGGCTGAGACGATGCAGGCCCGCGAGCTGTCGGCGGACCTGTACCGGGTGGTCGCCGTGACGCTCGTCGTGATCGGACACTGGCTCGTCTCGGCGGTGACCTACCAGGACGGCCGGTTCGGCAACGACTATCCCCTCGACATCCTGCCCTGGACACAGTGGCTGACCCTGGTGTTCCAAGTGGTCCCGGTGTTCTTCCTGGTGGGCGGCTACGCCAGCGCGACGTCGTGGGCACACTGGCAAGAGGCCGGCGGCCTGCGGCGCACGGAGTGGGTTCGACGCCGGCTTGGCGTGATTCTGGGGCCGACCGCGGTGTACGTGATCACGGCGCTCGTCGTGGTGGCGGCGCTCGTGCTCGCGGACGTCGGGCGTTCGCCACTGGCGTTCGGGGGGTGGGCGGTCGCCATGCATCTGTGGTTCGTGCCCGTCTACCTCGTCGTGGTCGCGTTGACTCCCGCGGCGATGACCGCCCACGGCAGATGGGGACTGTTGGTGCCGGTGGTCCTGGCTCTTGCGGTCGCGGTCGTCGACGTGGCTGCACGGATCACCGACGTGGCCGGGTTGGGCGCCGTCAACTACGTTCTGTGCTGGGCCGCGGTCTATCAGCTCGGCATCTGTTGGCGCGGTGGAGCATTGCGCGGCAGGCGGCCAGTGGTTCTCGCCGTGGCGAGCGCCGTCGTGCTGGCGATCCTGCTGGGTTTGCGGTGCTATCCGATCAGCATGGTCGGTGCGCCGGGGGCGACCGCGCAGAACAACTTCCCGCCCAACGTGGCCTTGCTCGCGTTCAGCGCGGCGCAGGCCGGTTTCCTGGTCACGGTGGCGCCCGCGGTGACTCGCCGACTGGCGAGGTCCCGGGTGCGCCGACCGCTGGCCGCGGCGAACCGGAAGGTGATGGCGCTCTACCTGTGGCAAATGGTTCCCGTCGTGGTGGTCGCTCTGGTGGCCTACCCGGCTGGCCTGCTCCCCCAGCCCGAGCCGGGAACGGGGACGTGGTGGTTGTTCCGGCTGGTGTGGCTGGCGATCCTGTCGGTCGTGGCCGCGGGTGAGCTGGCTCTGGTGGGGCTGGCGCGACCGGTGACCAACCGCGCACTGCCGACGACCGTGATCCGGCTGCCCAGTTGGTGCGCGGCGCCGCTACTCGTCGTCGGCATCGTGACGGCCACGATGGCGCTGGCGGGGCTCGCGGTCTACGGATTCGCCCCAGCCGGGCGTTTTCCGACCGTCGAGGCGCTGTTACTTGCCGCAGGGATCGGTCTGTTGAGTCTCACAACCCTTGCTCCCCAAGGTCTTTCATCGCCTCAGTCCCAGTCGCCGTCGAGGTACTGAACCCGGCACGCCCGACGGGCGAGCTTGCCGCTCGTGGTGCGCGGAATGGCGCCGGCAGGCAGGATACGCGCGTCGTGGACGGAGAGCCCGTGGTGATCTGCGACGGCCGCTCGGATCGCCTCGATCGCCTGCTGCGGATCGGTGCGGCCGGTGCCCGCCGCACGTTCGGCGATGATCACCAGGCGGTCGCCGTCGCCATCGGAATCCGTCAGGTCTGCCGCCGACACCGAGAATGCCGCCACGTATCCCCGGCGCACGGCGGGCGAGGCGTCCGCGGTCGTTGCTTCGATGTTCTGCGGATAGTAGGCACGGCCGTCGATCACGACGAGATCGGCGATTCGGCCGGTGATGTAGAGCTCACCGTCGAGATAGACCCCCAGATCGCCGGTCCGCAGCCACTTCGCCTCGGTCAGCACGCCGTCGGCGTGACTGCCCGCGTCCAACCGGGATCGCAGCATCGCGCCGAACGTTCGCCGGGTCTCGTCGGGCAGCCCCCAGTATCCGCGACCGATGTTGTTGCCGTGCAACCACATTTCGCCTACCCGCCCGTCGGACAGTTCATCGCCGGTGTCGGGGTCGACGACGACGCCCCACTGACTGCGCGCGATCTGGCCCGACGACACCTGGGCCACCGCGTCGGGCGCATCCGCGGCGACACGCACCGCATGACCGGCGGCCAACTGGTCGCGGTCGAAGTACACCACCGTCGCCTCGGCGGCGGGATCGGTGGTCGAGACGAACAGCGTCGCCTCTGCGATTCCATACGAGGGCTTGATGGCCGTCCGCGGTAGTCCGTACGGCCTGAACGCCTCGTTGAAGGAGTTGATGGCGTCGATGCTCACCGGTTCGGAGCCGATGATCAGCACGACGTTGCTCAGATCGATGTCGTCGTCCGGCCCTGGTAGGCCGCGCTGTGCCGTCCACTCGTAGGCGAAGTTTGGTGCGGCAGTGACCACGCGACCGTTCCTCGACTCGTCGGACAACGCATGAATCCACCGCTGCGGTCTACGGATGAACGCTGTCGGCGACATCAGGGTGGAGTGTCCGCCGTACACGGCGGGAAAGCCGATCATCGACAAGCCCATGTCGTGGTACAGCGGTAACCAGCTGACGCCGTGAGTGTTTCGGTCCAGCAGATCGATGGAGAGAATCATCTGGATCAGATTCGTGCCGACTGCCCGATGGGTGATCTCCACACCGACGGGGGGTCGGGTCGAACCCGACGTGTACTGCAGGTGCGAGACGTCATCGACGCCAATTTCGACGGGGACGAACCCGCTCTGGTCGGAGTCCGGTATCCGATCGATCACGACGATCAGGGGCCTGCGCACCCGCGGGAGCTTGTTCAGAAACTCCTCGACGGCGTCGACCGCCGCAAGGGTCGTCAAGACGACGGTCGGCCGCGAATCGCGAATCGCCGTATCGAGACGTTCGGCGTGGCCGGGTAATTCGGGGGCGAACAGCGGCACCGCGATGTTTCCCGCCTTGATGGCCGCGAAGAAACCTGTGACGTAGTCGATCCCTTGCGGCGCAAGGATTGCCACCCTGTCTTCCCGAGCGGCGATCCGTTGTAGATGAGCAC
>NZ_JBOGDD010000156.1:0-6181 GCF_050701675.1 Mycobacterium sp.
GAACCGCGGTTCCCACCAGCAGCGCCCAGAACGCGGGCCGGGTCCAACGCGGATCCGGCGGCCCCGCCTCCTCGATCGCGGCGTCCGTTGGGACGTCTTCGGCAGTCAATGTCGCCATCGTGCTTCCCTTTTCTCGGTCAGAGGGTCCGGCGCGGGTGGAACACCCAGCCACGCAACAGGACGAATCGGACGGCGGTGGCCGCCAGGTTGGCGAGCACGAGCACGGAGATCTCGAGCAGGCGGTGCGGTTGGTCGACGAAGACGTGCAGGCCGGCCAGCGCACCGCTGGTGATCGCGAGAGCGATCGCAAAGACGATGAGTCCCTCGACGTGGTGGCGTCCCGCCTTCGCGCCGCCGGCCACGCCGAACGTGAACCGTCGGTTGGCGGCCGTGTTGGCGATCGCCGTGAGAAGTAGGGACACCAGATTCGCGGCCTGGGCGCCGATGACGCCGTGCAGAAGCATGAACAGCAGGAGGTAGGCCGCGGTCGATGCGACCCCGACCGCGCCGAAGCGCACCACTTGGCGCAGCAGCGAGTTGGGGGTGGCCGACGACTGCGACGGAGCCAGTTGAACGGCGATCGCGTTGACCGGGATGGAGCCGCTGGCGAAGCCGCGCAGAAGCCTGCCGACACCCAACAGGTCGGCGGTCGCCGTTGCGACGATGTCCACCCGGCTGTCGGGGTCGTCGACCCAGTCGACGGGAACCTCGTGGATGCGCAGCCCGCTACGTTCGGCGAGCACCAGCAGTTCGGTGTCGAAGAACCACCCGGTGTCGGCGACGTGGGGCAGCAGGCTCTGGGCGACGTCGGCGCGGATGGCCTTGAATCCACACTGGGCGTCGGAGAATCTGGCCTGCAGCGTCGAGCGCAGGATCAGGTTGTAGCACCGCGAGATGATCTCGCGCTTGGCGCCGCGAACCACCCGCGAGCCACGGCCAAGCCTGGTGCCGATCGCCAGGTCGGAGTGGCCGGAGATGAGCGGCGCGACGAGTGGGGCGACGGCGGCCAGATCGGTCGACAGGTCCACGTCCATGTAGGCGAGGACCATGGCGTCGGACTTCGACCACACGTGGTGCAGGGCGCCGCCGCGGCCCTTTTCCTCCAGCCGGACCGCGCGGACGTCGTCGAGCTCGGCGGCCAACTCTGCGGCGATGCGGGGGGTGTCGTCGGTGCTGGCGTTGTCGGCGATCGTGATCCGGACCGGGTACGGGAAGCTGTCACGCAGGTAGCGGTGCAGCCGGTGTACCGAATCGGCAAGGGCGGCCTGCTCGTTGTACACCGGTATCACCACGTCCAGGACCGGAACCCGGAGTGCCCTTGCCTCCAACGCGGCGTTGGGTCGCGGGGCGAAACCGGGCCTCGAATCCACTGGCCTCGAATCCACGGCGGCCTCCATCAGCACCACGTCGTCCTTCATGTCTGTCATGACTCCATCGTCGATCCGCGGTGTGTGGTGGTCTCATGAGCGAGCTATGCGCCGGCTATGAGTTATTCGGTGCCTGCGTCAGGTCGTAGAGGACGACGCCGTCCACCTGTTCCGAGGTGTAGTGCGCCTCGACCCATGCACTGATGTCGGCGGCGTCGTGACTACCACTGCTGTTGCGGCCACCGGGAAATCCGAACATCGAATGACCCTTGATGAAGTAGTGGATTCGACTGTCGGCGACGTCGCGCTGGAATTCGGACAGGGTCGGCGCGGGGTCCGTGCCGTTGAACCCACCGACCGCCATCACCGGTGCACCACTCGCGAGTTGATAGCCCGCCGCGTTGCTCGAGCCGACGGTCGCAGCGGTCCACTCGTAACGGTCCGCGCCGTCGGACAGCAGGTTCGTCAGGGCGGGCCCGGCTTCGGGGATGTCGAGGAACCCGCCGCCTGGTCCACCGGGGCCGCCGAAGCCCCCTGGACCACCGAAGGAACCATGACCGCGCGGTGGCCCCACCGACGGGATCGCTCCGGAGTGCGGGGTGGCCACCGTGGCGAGCGCGTACGCGGTAGGGGCGGCCAGACAGGCCAGGATGGCGCACGCTGCCACGCCCCTGGCCACCCGCGCCGGAAGTCGACCCGACACCAGGAGCAGCACCGCGGCTCCGACGCCGAGGATGGCGACCGCGGTGCCCAACCATGGCAGCCAGTCGGTGCGGCGAGCCAGCAGCACGGCGGCGAGCACGACGGTGACGAGCACGGAGCCCGACATCGCGATGGCGGCGCGCACATCGAACCTGTTGCGCCACAACAGCGTTGCACCAATTCCGATGCCAGCGCCGACCGCGGGCGCCAATGCCACCGTGTAGTACTGGTGCAGGATGCCGTTGGCGTAGCTGAAGACGACGGCGGTGACCACCAGCCAGCCGCCCCAGATGATCAGACCGGCCCGCGTCGGGTCCGTCCGCGGCGCGCGGCGGGTGATGACCAGACCGGCGGCGATGCACACCACCGCCGCGGGGATCAGCCACGCGATGTAGGCGCCCATCGAGGTGCCGAACAGCCTGCCCCAGCCGACGTCGAAGTTCATGTTGCCAAGGCCCCCGGTCTCGTCGCCGGTCAGGCGGCCGAGCCCGTTGTAGCCAAGGGCCAGTTCGATGATGCTGTCGTGTTGCGAGCCGCCGACGTAGGGCCGCGACGAGGCAGGCCACAGTTCGACGAGGAGCAGATACCAGCCTCCGCTGACGACCATCGCGGCCACCGCCCCGACCAGCCTGACCAGCCGGGTGCGCAACGGCACGGCGGCCGCGATCAGGTATGCGATCCCGAAGGCGGGCAGCACCAGGAACGCCTGCAGCATCTTGGCCAGGAAGCCGATGCCGACCGCGGCGCCCGCTCCGAGGAGCCACCATCGACTGCTGTCGCGCTCGCAGGCCCGCTGCACGCAGTAAGCGCCCGCGACGAGCGCGAGTACCAAGAGCGAATCAGGATTGTTGAAGCGGAACATCAACGCCGCAACGGGTGTCAGTGCGAAGACGGCTCCGGCCAGAAGGGCCGCCGACGGACCCGCCGCACGTCGTACGGCTGCATACAGCAGCGCGACGGCAGCAATGCCCTCGAGCGCCTGCGGGACGAGCACGCTCCACGAGCTCAATCCGAAGAGCCGCACCGAGGCGTCCATCACCCACAGCGCGGCGGGCGTCTTGTCGACGGTGATCGCGTTGCCTGCGTCGCTGGAGCCGAACAGCATCGCCGTCCAGTTCTCGGCGCCGGCCTGCGCCGCCGCCGAGTAGAAGCCGTTGGCCCAACCACTGGCTGACAGATTCCACAGGTAGAGCGCCGCCGTGACGACCAGCAGCACGCCGAACGCCACGCGTTCACCGATGGCGGCAGGCACTCGAGCGGCATGAACGGGGACGTCGGGGTCAATGGAGTCGCCGTCGATGGCGTACGCGGCGTGCGGCAGAACGGCAGTCACCTCATCGATTCTCTGGTAATCCGCTAGGCGCGCGATTGGTTCGGGCTGTGGGTCGGCTGTGAAGCTGCAGGGTGTCGGGGAAGCCTCACCACGAACTCCGTACGGCCTGGTTCGCTCCGCACGTCGATCGTCCCGTCGTGCGCCTTGACGACCGCCGCCACGATGGCCAGACCGAGACCGGTGCTACCACCGCGGCGCGACCGGGACGAATCACCGCGGGCGAACCGTTCGAAGACCTCCGGCACCAGGTCGGCCGGGATGCCAGGGCCGTCGTCGGCCACGGTCAGCACTGCCGATCCCAGGTCTTCGACCAGCGACGTCGTCACCGACGTCCCGCCGGGAGTGTGCGTCCTGGCGTTCGCCAGCAGATTCACCAGCACCTGCTGCAGGCGTGCCTCGTCCCCGACGACCGACACCGGCTCCTCCGGCAGGTCGAGCGACCAGTCGTGGTCGGGCCCGGCGACGTGGGCGTCGCTGACGGCGTCGACGATGAGCCTGGATACGTCGACCGGTTCCTGAACCAGTGGACGCCCCGCGTCGAGGCGGGCCAACAGGAGCATGTCCTCCACGAGCTGCGTCATGCGCGCTGTCTCGGATTCGACCCGGCTCATCGCGTGCGCCACGTCGTCGGGCAGCTCGCGCCGCTTCCGTTGGGCAAGTTCGGTGTATCCGCGGATGGCGGCCAGCGGGGTGCGGAGTTCGTGGCTGGCGTCGGCGACGAACTGGCGTATCCGGGTCTCGCTCGCGTGCCGCGCCGACAGCGCGCTCGCGATGCGGTCCAGCATGCGGTTCAGCGCCGATCCGAGCTGACCGACCTCGGTGTGCGCACCGGCGGGATCGACCCGCACGATCCGACTCGGCAGCAGCACCTCACCCTTGTCGAGCTCGAGATCGGCCACGTCACGGGCGGCCGTGGTAACCCTGGAGAGCGGCGCAAGCTGGCGCCGGATCACCAGGATGCCCGCGACGGCGGCCGCGACGAGGGCGATCGCCGCGAGGATGCAGAACATGCCGAGCACCCACCACAGAGTGTCGTCGATGACCGCCGTCGGCAGGCCGGTCACGATCGTCTCGTCGCCGTGTCGTGCATGCAGGGCGATCACCCGGTAGCGGCCGAGGCCGTCGAGTTCGACCGTCTGGGGGGTGCGCGTCCGTGGCACCTTGGCGAGCTTGGCGGCCGCGTCACCGTCGATCGTCGAGCGCGTTCCGTCGCCGTTGATGACGCCCGCGTCGATGGCGCCTGACGCAGAGATCACCGCACCGACGGTCCGCGTCGCCTGTCCGGGGGCGTTGAGGAATCCGGGGCCGGGCCCGAACTCCGGGTCGAACCGCTCCCGGTACGGAAAGGGCGGCTGCCCCGGCCTCGGCGGACCCTCCCCCGGCGGACCCTCCCCCGGCGGGCCCTCGCGCGGCGGCCCCTCCCCAGGGGGGCCGTCCCTCGGCGGGCCGAAGCCCGGCGGGAATCCGTCGAAGACAGGTGGAGGAAGGTCGAAGATCGCCGCGGAGCGTCTGCCCGCCTCGACGAGTTGCTGATCGAGCTGACGCACCAGAAACCGTTGCAGCGCAAACTCCGTCGCGATGCCGATGCTCGCGCACACCACTGCCACCAGCAGGACTTGGGTAGCCAGTAGCCGCAGCCGCAGAGACCACGTCCGCGGTGACCAGATCCGGGTGCGTGACTCAGCAGGTGCGCCGCGGCGACCGGAGCTCATCGCGGTGGCTTGAGGACGTACCCGGCGCCGCGCAACGTGTGAATCATCGGCTCACGGCCGCTGTCGATCTTCTTGCGGAGATACGACACGTACAGCTCGACGATGTTGGATCTGCCACCGAAGTCGTAGCTCCACACCCGATCGAGGATCTGCGCCTTGCTCAGCACCCTCTTGGCGTTGCGCATCATGAACCGCAGCAGCTCGAACTCCGTCGCCGTCAACGTGATCAGTTCCCCGCCGCGGGTCACCTCGTGACTGTCCTCGTCGAGCACCAGGTCGCCGACCACGATCTGCGCGCCACCCGTCTCGTCGGCGACACCCGTGCGCCTCAGCAACGCGCGGAGCCGCAGCACGACCTCTTCGAGGCTGAACGGCTTGGTCACGTAGTCGTCGCCGCCCGCCGTGAGCCCGGCGATGCGGTCCTCGACCGAGTCCTTCGCGGTGAGCAGCAGCAGGGGCAGGCCTGGGATCTGGGCCCGCAGCTCGTGGAGCACGTCGAGTCCGCTCATGTCTGGCAGCATGACGTCGAGCACGACGACGTCGGGAGGGTTCTCGCGGGCCAGCGCGATCGCCGACTCCCCATCGCCAGCCGTCGCGATGTCCCAGCCTTCGTAGCGAAGGGCCATCGAGACCAGTTCGGCGAGGACGGGCTCGTCGTCGACCACCAGCACGTTGATCGGCTTGCCGTCTGACCTGCGCATGACGACGCGTGCTGGATCGGCGTGTTCGCGGTCGGAGCCGTTGGCGGTGGTCATCTCCCTCATTGTCTACCCCTCGAATGGGCGAGACCTGTGCCGAATCTATGCGCGGGCTGTGTAAAGGCCGTTCACAGCTGGCGCACACGTCGCTCGTCCACAGTGGTGTGCGTGAACACCTGGGACACGCGCAAGACGATCGGCGCCATCGCGGTGGCGGCGGCCATCGCCGGGGTCGGCGGGGCCGCGATCGCCGCGGCAACCGACACCGGCTTTCACGCCGCGTCGGGCGGGATGCACGGCGACGGCCACCCGCCTGCCTTCCCCGCGCCACATCGGACCGACGATGAAACCGATTCGCTACACGGCGAG
>NZ_JBOGDD010000157.1:0-2225 GCF_050701675.1 Mycobacterium sp.
GGGCCGAACTATGGGCTCTTGTTCAGGAATCGGGTTCTGCTGCAAAGGAAGTCGCGTTGAGCGACGAACTGCACGCGCGCATCTATCCCGTTACGCCGGGACGTACCGAGGATGGTGTCGTCTTGGTAATTCGGCGTGGCGTGCCACGAGGGCTGGCGGTTTCGGCGCAGGCACCCGCACTCAAGCTCGGTCCGCTTGAGCAGGCGGAGCGCGATGTCATCGCCGAGACTCTCGCCGAATGCGGCGGCAACAAGACCGAGGCCGCCATCCGGCTTGGGCTCTCCCGCGGCACCCTCTACGCCCGACTGCGGCGTTATCGCTTGTCATAACCTCAAGTCTCAGGGTTTGGGAGTGGAGCGTCCCCAGCCAGCGTCGCGAGTCGCCTCATCGAGCAGCGGTATCACCCGATAGGGCAACGGTGTGGTCAGGGCCAGCGTGGTGCTCGAGTGCACCACGCCGGGGAGGGCGAGGATCCGCTCGACCAGCTCCTGGAGTTCGGCCTGTGTGGCCGTGGCGACCCGAACCAGCAGATCCTCGCGGCCGGTCGTGGCGTGCACCTCGAGCACCTGAGCGATCCGCGCGAGACCGGCCACCACAGACGACATCCCGACCTGGTTGATCTCCAAGGCGATGAACGCTTGTACCGCAAACCCGGCCTGGGCGAGATCGAGGCGGGGCTGGTAAGCGGTCAACAGACCGGACTCTTCCATCCGGCGCACCCGTGACTGGACCGTATTGCGTGATACGCCCAACGCCGAGGACAGTTCGACTACGCCGGTGCGTGCATCGTCGGTCAACCTGCGCAGAATCTCCAAGTCGAGCCGGTCGATGCTGATCATTCTTCCTACCTTGGGTGGTGACGGCAGCCACTAACTGCACAATCGGATCTGTTGATGTCGGATCAGTTGACCTGACTGTAGCCAAGGCTGAGGCTTAGAGGAACCGATCGATCAGCTTTGGAGGTGCGTCCATGACCGACCTTGCCGACAACCCGTCTGTCCCCGCCGAGTTCGATCTCTCGTCGCGATACTCGGTGACCTCAGGTCCGGTGCTGATGACCGGTGTACAGGCCATCGCCCGCCAGTTGGTGGAACAGCACGAGCGGGACCGGCGGACCGGCAAGCGCGTCGCCACCTTCGTTTCCGGCTATCAGGGCAGCCCGCTGGCCGGCCTCGACAAACTCCTGGCCGGCCTCACCGAGCTGACTTCCGTGCACGACGTACGCCTAGTTCCCGGCGTGAACGAGGAACTCGCCGCCACCGCGGTGTGGGGCAGCCAGCTGGAACTCCCCAAGGGCCGGCGTACCCACGACGGGGTCGTCGGCGTTTGGTATGGCAAGGGACCCGGCCTAGACCGGGCCAGCGATGCGCTGCGCCATGCGGCGATGTACGGCGCGCATCCGACGGGTGGTGCGCTGGTACTCGTCGGCGACGATCCCGCCGCCAAATCGTCGACGGTGCCCGCCGCCAGCGAGCGGACGTTGGCTGCGCTGTCGATGCCGATCTTCTTTCCCCGCAACGCGGAAGAGCTCATCGCCTTCGGGCTGTACGGCATTGCGTTGTCCCGGGCATCGGGGTGCTGGTCTGCGTTGAAGATCGTCGCTGACGTTGCCGACGGCGTCTGGACGCTCGACCGGGACTTCGCCGACTTCGCCATCACCGTCCCGACGATCAAGTGGGACGGCCGCCCGTGGACCTACCGCCAGCGCATTTTGGCCGCTCCGGCCGACAGCCTGTTGGCAGAAGCAGACCTCTACGGGCCTCGCTGGGAGCTGGTGCGGGCGTTCAATGCCGCCAATCCGATCGACACGATCGAGGTCAACCCGGCCCAAGCCTGGCTCGGCATCGTCGCGGTCGGGACCGCCTACGACTCGGTACGCCAAGCACTGACCGACCTCGGCCTCACCGAAGCCGACCTGCTCGACTCCGGGATCCGCATCCTGCGGGTCGGTATGCCCTACCCGCTCGGCGTCGGCAAGACCTGCCTGCTTGCTGCCGGGGTCGACAAGGTTCTCGTCATCGAGGACAAAACCGACTTCGTCGAGTCCCAGGTCAAAGATGCGCTCTACGGCCAGGATTCCGCCCCGTCCGTGCTCGGCAAGCGCGACGTCGACGGTCGCCCGTTGATCCCCGCCGACGGCGAATTGACGGCCGCTCGCCTGGCCGCACCGCTGCGCAGGATCCTGTCCGAGCGCATGACCGTAACGGCGCCACCCCCACCGCCAC
>NZ_JBOGDD010000158.1:0-15652 GCF_050701675.1 Mycobacterium sp.
CTTCATGTCCTCGGCACTGGACGGCTACTCAGCCGCCGCGGAGGCCGTTGCCACGACAGAGCCGAATACCAGCCTGCTGTCCAACGCCGACGGCCAGCCGGTGACGTCGGCCGCCGATGCGATGACGAAGCTCGTCGCGCAGCTGACCAGGCCGGTGCGCTGGGACCTCTGCACCGAGAGCATGCGTCAGCGGGAGGTCACCGCGATCATCGAGTTCCCGCCCGCGGGCACTCTGGTGGGCATCGCCAAACGAGAACTTCGGGGAGTACCGACGTACGCCGTCAAGACCCCCGCAGACCTGGACGGGCTCGCCGAGCTCGCTTAGGCCAAATTTCCCGGCTCCGCCGGGGAACACAACTCCATGTCCGCTCTCCATCAGGGAGTGCCGGATCAACGAAGAAATAGAAGGAGCCATAGTGGGCGCCAGCCAGCAGGAAATCATCTCGGGTCTCGCAGAGATCATCGAAGAAGTGACCGGCATCGAGCCGTCTGAGGTCACCCCCGAGAAGTCGTTCGTCGACGACCTGGACATCGACTCGCTGTCGATGGTCGAGATCGCCGTGCAGACCGAGGACAAGTACGGCGTGAAGATCCCGGACGAGGACCTCGCCGGTCTGCGCACCGTCGGTGACGTCGTCTCCTACATCCAGAAGCTCGAGGAAGAGAACCCCGAGGCCGCCGCGGCGCTGCGCGATAAGTTCACCTCGTGACACGCCCTTCCACTGCTAACGGCGGTTTCCCCAGCGTGGTGGTGACTGCCGTCGAGGCGACTACTTCTATTGCACCGGACATCGAGAGCACGTGGAAGGGTCTGTTGGCCGGCGAAAGCGGCATCCGCGTACTCGACGACCCGTTCGTCGACAAGTGGGACCTTCAGGTCAAGATCGGCGGGCACCTCAAGGAGGCCCTCGATCCCCTGATGACCCGGCTCGAGTTGCGCCGCATGTCCTACGTCCAGCGGATGTCGAAGTACGTCGGCAATAAGTTGTGGGACTCCGCCGGTAGGCCCGAGGTCGATCCCGACCGGTTCTCGGTCGTGATCGGCACCGGCCTCGGTGGCGGCGAGAAGATCGTCGAGATGTATGACGCGATGAACGAGGGTGGCCCCCGCAAGGTCTCGCCACTCGCCGTTCAGATGGTCATGCCCAACGGTGCGGCCGCGGTGGTGGGCCTCGAACTCGGCGCTCGCGCCGGGGTCATCACCCCCGTCTCGGCGTGTTCATCGGGTTCGGAGGCCATCGCGCACGCGTGGCGTCAGATCGTGATGGGTGACGCGGACTTCGCCGTCTGCGGTGGCGTGGAAGGCATGATCGAGGCACTGCCCATCGCGGCGTTCTCGATGATGCGGGCCATGTCGACCCGCAACGACGACCCCGAGGGTGCCTCGCGACCGTTCGACAAGAACCGCGACGGCTTCGTGTTCGGCGAGGCCGGGGCGCTGATGATCATCGAGTCCGAGGAGCACGCCAAGGCCCGTGGCGCCACGCCACTGGCCAGGATCATGGGTGCAGGCATCTCGTCGGACGCCTACCACATGGTGGCGCCCGCACCGGATGGGCTGCGTGCCGGGCATGCGATGAAGCGTGCCATCGAGACGGCGGGGTTGTCCCCCAAGGACATCAACCACGTCAACGCGCACGCGACGTCCACGTCCATCGGTGACGTGGCGGAGGCGAACGCCATCCGGAACGCAGGCGTCGAACACGCCGCGGTCTACGCGCCGAAGTCGGCGTTGGGCCACTCCATCGGTGCCGTCGGCGCCCTGGAGTCCATCCTGACGGTGCTGGCCTTGCGTGACGGTGTCATCCCGCCGACGCTCAATTACGAGACACCCGACCCCGAGATCGATCTCGATGTCGTCGCGGGTGAGCCTCGATACGGCGAATACCAGTACGCCATCAACAACTCGTTCGGCTTTGGTGGACACAATGTCGCCCTGGCCTTCGGGCGGTACTGAGTAACGCGGCACGGAGAGGAACGTTCGAGCTGTAATGGCAGGGTCGACGGGTTCGTCATCGGGGAATCGCTTCCCCGACGTAGTGGTCACCGGCATTGCCATGTCCACTGCCCTTGCCGCCGACGCCGAGGGCACCTGGAAGCGTCTGCTCGACGGGGAGAGCGGCATCCGCACGCTGGATGACTACTTCGTCGAGCTGTACGACCTCCCGGTGCGCATCGGTGGACATCTTCTCGAGGACTTCGAGAGCGAGCTGACGCAGGAAGAACTGGGTCGGCTCTCCTACCTCCAGAGGATGTCCACCGTCATCGGTCGTCGGGCCTGGGAGAGCGCGGGCTCGCCGGACGTCGACACCAGACGGCTGATGGTCTCGATCGGCACCGGCATGGGAAGCAGCGAGGAGCTGCTCTACGCCTACGACGGGATGCGGGAGAAGGGCTTCAAGGCCGTCTCCCCACTCGCCGTGCAGATGTACATGCCGAACTCGCCCGCCGCGGCAGTGGGCCTGGAACGCAACGCCAGAGCTGGCATCGTCACGCCGGTGTCGGCGTGTGCCTCTGGCAGCGAGGCGATCGCCAACGCGTGGCGGAACATCGTTCTCGGTGAGGCCGACGTCGCCATCTGCGGCGGCGTCGAGACCAGGATCGAGGCGGTGCCGATCGCGGGGTTCGCGCAGATGCGAATCGTGCTGTCCACCACCAATGAAGACCCCGCGGGCGCCTGCCGTCCGTTCGACAAGGATCGCAACGGCTTCGTGTTCGGCGAAGCCGGAGCGCTGATGGTGCTCGAGACCGAGCAACATGCCAAGGCCCGCGGTGCCAACATCCTGGCGCGGCTCATGGGCGCAGGGGTCACCTCGGACGGGTACCACATCGTGGCTCCGGATCCGACGGGTGACCAAGCGGGCCACGCGATTACGCGGGCCATTCAGCTCGCAGGCCTGCAGCCCGGCGACATCGACCACGTAAACGCGCACGCGACCGGAACCTCGGTCGGCGACGTGGCCGAGGGCAAGGCCATCAACAACGCGCTCGACAGCCACCGGCCCGCGGTGTACGCACCGAAGTCAGCGCTGGGCCACTCCGTCGGAGCGGTCGGCGCGGTGGAATCGATCCTGACCGTGTTGGCGCTACGGGACGGCGTCGTCCCACCCACCCTGAACCTGCGCAATCTCGACCCGGAGATCGACCTCGACGTCGTCGCAGGGGAACCGCGGCGCGGCGACTACCAGTACGCAATCAACAACTCATTCGGCTTCGGCGGGCACAACGTGGCGATCGCCTTCGGCAAGTACTGAGAACCTAGGAGATATAGATGACAACGATGGCGCCCGACGCTGTAGACGAGTCCCTGGATCCGCGCGATCCCCTGCTGCGCTTGCGCGCATTCTTCGACGACGGCAGCGTTGAGTTGCTGCACGAACGCGACCGCTCCGGCGTTCTCGCCGCCTCCGGGACCGTGAACGGCGTCCGCACCATCGCGTTCTGCACCGACGGCACCGTGATGGGTGGCGCGATGGGCGTGGACGGCTGCCAGCACATCGTCAATGCCTACGACAGGGCCATCGAGGAGCAGAGCCCGATCATCGGCATCTGGCACTCCGGCGGCGCGCGGTTGGCCGAGGGCGTGAAGGCCCTGCACGCCGTTGGGCTCGTCTTCGAGGCGATGATCCGGGCCTCGGGCTACGTCCCGCAGATCTCCGTGGTGGTCGGCTTCGCCGCGGGCGGCGCGGCCTACGGGCCCGCGCTCACCGACGTCGTCATCATGGCGCCGGAGGGCCGCGTGTTCGTCACCGGGCCCGACATCGTCCGCAGCGTCACCGGCGAGGACGTCGACATGGCGTCCCTCGGTGGGCCGGATACCCACCACAAGAAGTCCGGCGTGTGCCACATCGTGGCCGACGACGAGGCCGACGCCTACGAGCGTGGTCGCCGACTGGTCGGATTGTTCTGCCAGCAGGGCCATTTCGATCGCACCAAGGCTGAGGCAGGCGATTCGGATCTGCGCGCACTGCTGCCGGACTCGGCCCGCCGGGCCTACGACGTGCATCCGCTCATCTCGGCTCTTCTCGACGAGGAGTCGCCGTTCGACGAGTTCCAGTCCAAGTGGGCTCCCTCGATGGTCGTCGGCCTCGGCCGGTTGGCCGGACGGAGCGTGGGCGTGCTCGCCAACAACCCGCTGCGCCTCGGTGGCTGCCTGAACTCCGAAAGCGCCGAGAAGGCAGCCCGTTTCGTGCGGTTGTGCGACGCGTTCGGCATCCCGATCGTCGTCATCGTGGACGTTCCGGGTTACCTGCCCGGGGTGGACCAGGAGTGGGGTGGCGTGGTGCGCCGCGGCGCCAAGCTGCTGCACGCGTTCGGTGAGGCAACCGTTCCGCGCGTCACCCTGGTGACCCGGAAGATCTACGGCGGCGCCTACATCGCGATGAACTCCCGCTCGCTGGGTGCCACGAAGGTATTCGCCTGGCCGAACGCCGAGGTCGCCGTGATGGGTGCGAAGCCGGCAGTCGGCATCCTGCACAAGCGCGCTCTTGCCGCCGCCGCACCCGAGGACCGCGAGGCGCTGCACGAGGAACTGGCCATCGAGCACGAGCGCATCGCGGGCGGTGTGGACAGCGCCATCGAGATCGGCGTGGTCGACGCGAAGATCGATCCCTCGCACACGCGCAGCGTGCTCACCCAGGCGCTGGCGGAGGCGCCCGCCCGGCGCGGACGTCACAAGAACATCCCGCTGTAAGGCCTACCTTCTCTGCGCCGAAATAGCATTCCCTGTCGTTACCGTCGCGGTTCAACGACAGGGAATGCTATTTCGCGGATGTTGCGAGCACTTCCGCGGCGCCGGGCAGCGCGCGCTCTCGGTCTTCGGCGACCAGTCCGATGCGGGTCCGACGGTCGAGGATGTCATCGACGGTCAGCGCACCCTCGTGCGTCGCCGCGTACTCGAATTCGGCTCGTATGACGTCGATTCCGTCCGCCACCGGATCACTTGGCCGGTCACACGTAGCGCGGCCGATGACGTTGGGGGCCTCTGCGCCGAAACGGGCGACGAGCGACGACGGCAGATCCGCGGGCGACCGGAGCGTCGACACCGGGTTGGCGGGAGCGCCGACCAACGGCAGGTTGCGGGTGCGGCACGCGGTTGCCGCCAGCCCGCGCACCGCCACGGCACGGTCCAGCACGTCCTCGGCCATGTACCGGTACTCGGTGAGCTTTCCGCCGATCACGCTGAGCACGCCGTTCGCCGACTCGACCACGGCGTGTTCGCGGGACACGTCGGCCGTGCTCACCTCGTTCCCGGGCCGCTTCGCTCCTGCCCTCCGATCCGACCCCGTGGTTTCGATCAGCGGACGCAGCCCGGCATAGGCGCCGATCACGTCGTCCCCGGTCAGTGCGACGTCGAGCGCGGTGTTCACGGTGTCGAGCAGGAAGCTGATCTCCGCAGGCGTCGGCTCGGGCACGTCGGGTATCGGCCCCGGCGCGGCCTCGTCGGTGAGCCCGAGGTACACCCGCCCGAGTTGTTCGGGCATGGCGAACACGAAGCGGTTGAGCTCCCCCGGTATCGGAACCGTCAGTGCCGCGGTGGGATTGCCGAAGGTTGCGGCGTCGAACACCAGATGTGTTCCGCGGCTTGGCCGCAACCGGATCGACGGGTCGACGTCACCCGCCCAGACCCCCGTCGCATTGATGACGGCGCGCGCGGACACGTCGAGGGATTCGCCGGTGAGCCGATCGGTCAGTCGCACCGACGTACCGGTGGCATCCGAGGCGGCCACCCTGGTCAGGATGCGCGCTCCGTGTTGCGCCGCGGTGCGGGCCACCGCGACGACGAGACGCGCGTCGTCGATCAGTTGGCCGTCGTAGGCGAGGAACGCGCCGTCGAGACCGTCGCGGCGCACCGTCGGGGTCAGCTGCACCGCCCTTGCCGCGTCGACTCGCCGCGACCGTGGCAGCGTCGACGCCGACGTGCCGGCCAGCCTGCGCAGCCCGTCGCCCGCGGTGAAGCCGACCCGCACCAGCGTGCGGGATGCGCCGCTCATCGACGGCAGAAGTGGTACCAGCTGCGGCATCGCCGAGACGAGGTGAGGGGCGTTGCGCGTCATGAGGATTCCGCGCTCGATCGCGCTGCGCCGCGCGATGCCCACGTTGCCCGTGGCCAGGTAGCGAAGCCCGCCGTGGACCAGCTTCGAGCTCCACCGGCTGGTGCCGAAGGCAAGATCGTGCTTCTCCACCAGCACCACGGACAGTCCCCGCGTCGCCGCGTCGAGAGCGATCCCCGTCCCGGTGATGCCGCCGCCGATGACGACGAGGTCGACTGTCGTCCCGTCACCGAGCGCGGCCAGGTCGGCGGCGCGACGGGTGGCGTTCAGTGCGGTCGGCGACGTCGAGGCGGTCATGGCTTTAGGTATCCGTTCAGTGCCAGGGCCAGCTCGGTGACCAGATGCGCGGCGTCGAGGATGGGCTCGACGAGCTGTGCCGACAGGATCGTCGACTGCGTGATCAGCAGGCTCATCGCGGCAAGCTCCCTGGGGTGGCCAGGACGTACGCTGCCCTCGTCCTGCGCGGACTCGATCTCACCGGCGACCGCGTCGAGAAGAATCTGTTGGCTGGTACCGAGCCGTTCAGTCAGGTACACCATCGCCAGGTCGGGAGCTTGGTGCAGGACCGACATGACGGCGTCGTCGCGACGCACCCGTTGCGCAACCCCGACGACGCGCTGTACCAGCGGTTCGCGGCCGACGCCGGTGCTTGGCACTGCCTCGAGCGCACGGGTGATCCGCATCGTCAGCAGGGCCGCGAGGATCGACCGGGTGTCGGGAAAGCGGCGGTACACCGTCGGGCGGCTGATGGCGGCCCGGCGCGCGATCTCCGCGAGTGTCACGCGTTCGACGCCGAAGGCGACGACGCAGTCGGCGGCAGCGTCGAGGATGCGATCCTCGACCGGCCTCGTCCGTTCTGCGTTACTGATTGACATGATCTGTAATACTGTAACTCATGATTCGACCGGACGACCAGCTGCTACCCCCGATGAAGTGGAATGCCTGGGGAGATCCCGCTGCCGCCAAACCGCTCTCCGACGGGATCCGCACGCTGCTCGTCCAGGCCCTCGGGGTCGACGCCGAACCGGGTCCCGAACCCGACGTCGACCTGGTTCGCCTGCGGCCGTCCGCGCTGTCGGACTCCGATCGCGCGGCGTTGGTCGACATCGTCGGCGGGGCCCAGTACGTCTCCGACGACTACGGCAGGCTGTTGCGGTCCGGCGGCAAGTCCACCCTGGACCTGTTGCGCCGCAGAGACTCCAGCGTGCAAGACGCGCCCGACGCGGTGCTGTTACCCGCCGACGAGGACCAGATCGCGGCGATCCTGCGGCACTGCGCCCAGCGGAGCATCGCGATCGTGCCGTTCGGCGGCGGCACGAGTGTGGTCGGCGGCCTTGACCCCATCCGCGGCGACTTCAAGGCCGTGGTGTCACTGGACCTGCGCCGCCTCGACGAGTTGCACGGCATCGACGAGGTGTCCTGCGAAGCCGAACTCGGCGCAGGCGTCACCGGGCCGAACGCCGAGAAACTGCTCGCCGCGCACGGCTTCTCGATCGGTCACTTCCCGCAGAGTTTCCAGTTCGCCACCATCGGCGGCTTCGCGGCGACCCGCTCCTCCGGCCAGGACTCCGCGGGATACGGTCGTTTCGACGACATGGTCCGCGGCATCCGCGCGGTGACGCCAGCAGGCATCCTCGATCTCGGGCGCGCGCCTGCGTCCGCGGCGGGACCGGATCTGCGGCAGCTGATCATCGGTTCCGAAGGGGTATTCGGCGTGATCACCCGGGTGCGGGTGCGCGTGCATCCGGTCCCGGAGACCACGCGCTACGAGGCGTGGTCGTTCCCCGACTTCGCCACGGGCGCAACGGCTCTGCGGGCCGTCGCCCAGAACGGGACGGGTCCCACCGTGATCCGGCTGTCCGACGAGGCCGAGACCGGGGTCAACCTCGCCACCAGCGAGACCATCGGCGAGCAGAGCATCACGGGTGGCTGCCTGGCGATCACGGCGTTCGAGGGCACGGCGGCACACACCGAGAGCAGGCATGCCGAAACGCGTGCCGTACTGGAGGCGCACGGCGGTACGTCGCTGGGCGAGGAACCGGCGCGGGCCTGGGAGCATGGCCGCTTCGCGGCGCCCTACCTGCGGGACTCGCTACTGGCCGCGGGCGCGCTGTGCGAGACGTTGGAGACCGCGACCAACTGGTCCAACCTCGGCACGCTCAAGGCCGCGGTGACCGACGCCCTGACCACCTCGCTGGCCAAGAGCGGTACCCCGGCCTTGGTGTTGTGCCACATATCCCACGTGTATCCGACCGGTGCGTCGTTGTACTTCACCGTCGTCGCCGGGCAGCGTGGCAATCCAATAGAGCAGTGGCGCAAGGCCAAGACCGCGGCGTCGGAGGCGATGGTCCACACCGGCGGCACCATCACCCACCATCATGCGGTCGGCGCCGACCACCGCCCGTGGATGCGCGACGAGATCGGCGATCTCGGGGTCGAGGTCCTCCGCGCCGTCAAGAGCGTGCTCGATCCGGCGGGAATCCTCAACCCCGGCAAGCTGATCCCGTGACGTCGGGGGGCATCGCCCGGGTGACCGTGCTGACCAATCCTGCGTCGGGCCACGGCAATGCTCCGCACGCCGCCGAACGCGCGATCGCGCGGTTCCAGCAGCGTGGCGTCGACGTCTGCGGGATCGTCGGGACCGATGCGGGGCACGCCCGGCGCCTCGTCGACGCCGAACTCAGCCGAGGTACCGACGCATTGGTCGTCGTGGGCGGTGACGGCATCATCTCGGTGGCACTTCAGGCATTGGCACTCGGCGACGTTCCGCTCGGGATCATCCCGGCGGGCACTGGCAATGACCACGCCCGCGAATACGGCTTGCCCACAGGTGATCCCGCGGCCGCAGCGGACGTCGTGGTCGACGGTCGCGTCGAGACGGTCGACCTCGGCCGGATCAAGGGCGCCGACGGCACGGACCGCTGGTTCGGCACCGTGATGGCGGCGGGTTTCGACTCGCTGGTGTCCGACCGGACCAACCGGATGAGCTGGCCGCACGGCCGGATGCGATACAACGTCGCGATGGTGGCCGAGCTCTCGAAGCTGCGCCTACTCCCCTTCCGCCTGACCTTCGACGGCGAGGAGCTGGTCACCGACCTGACGCTGGCCGCGTTCGGCAACACCCGCAGCTACGGCGGCGGGATGCTCATCTGTCCCGACGCCGACCACTCCGACGGCCAGCTCGACGTGACCATGGTGCAGTCCGCGTCGCGCACCAAGCTGATACGTCTGTTCCCGACGGTGTTCAAGGGCACCCACGTCGACCTCGATCAGGTGCGCACGGCACGGGCGAAGGTCATCACCGTCGACTCGCCTGGCATCAACGCGTATGCGGACGGCGAGTTCGTGTGCCCGCTGCCGGTCGAGGTGTCGGCGGTAGCCGCTGCGCTGCGGATCCTGCGGCCCAGAAGCTAACCTGGACGGCGATGAACTGGGAGTTCGACGCCGACGTGTTCCAGTGGCGCGGCCCCGCACCGTATTTCTTCGCCGAGACACCAGACGAGGTCGACGCGTTCCTGCACGACAACCTCGCCGAGCTGACCTACGGCTGGGGTGTGATCCCCGCGCGGGTGCGGATCGGCGCCACCGAAGTGCAGACGTCGCTGATCCCGAGGGACGGCGTCTACCTGGTGCCGCTGAAGGTGGCGATTCGGCGAGCCGAGGGGATCGACGACGGCGACGTGGTGCGACTTGGGTTGTCCGTCGGGGGCTGACCTGGGCGCCCAGATTCCCTCTCGTCGAGGGTAAATCGGCGGATGATGGTGGCATGGATTGCGTGCGGGGACAGGGCGATGACCAGACACCCTAACCAAGCGTCCGCGAAGGACATCATGGTCGCGCGCAAGCTCCAGCGCGTCGACGGACCCACCACCGGCATACCCGCAACCCACCACCTTCTGGTCGGGTTTGATCGGTGCCCGTCGAGCCAGCAGGCGCTGCGCTTCGCGATCACCCTGGCCGCACCCTTGAACGCGCATCTGCACGTCGCACACATCGTCGACCTCGAGGACTTCCCGATTGACCCTGACGGCGACGATTGGGGGCAACGATTCGCCGACGGACTGGCTCAGGAACGCGCCCAGGCTTGCGATCTTCTGAGCGCGCTGCCCGGCAACTGGACGTACTCCGCGCACCAGGGAGCCCCTGCGCACACGCTGACCACGCTGGCCGACGCCCACGATGTCCTGATGATCATCATCGGCACCGCACGGGGAGGCCTGATGTCGTCCCTCGACCGGGCTCTGGGCATGTCGGTGTCGGCACATCTGATCCGCCACACTCACCGCCCCGTCCTCGTCGTACCCGACGCCACCGGCCCCGCGAAAGCCGTTGAATGACCTCGAAACCCGCGGACGCCGAGGCGGCGCCGGCGGGACGGCCGATGTTGGCTGCGTGGCGGTTCATCATGGTGTTCGGCACGGTCAGCCTGCTGGCTGACTTCGTCTATGAGGGCGCGCGTTCGATCACCGGACCCCTGTTGGCGTCGCTGGGCGCCACCGGGCTGGTCGTCGGAGTGGTGACTGGGATCGCCCGACGCCGCCCGGGCCAGTTCGCTAGCCGACGCCCCGGTTGAGCCACGTGGTCTCACCGGTGTCCCCGCCACCGCGGTAGGCCTCGAGTGCTTCGTCCCACGCCGTGCCGAGCACGGTGTCCATTTCCGCGGCGAGGGTGTCCGCGCCGGAGGCCAGCAGTCCGCGGAGGCGCATCTCCCCGACCATGACGTCACCGTTGGCGCTCATCACCCCGTTCCACAGACCCAGCTGCGGGGTGTGGCACCAGCGGTGGCCGTCAACGCCCTCGCTCGGATCCTCGGTGACCTCGAAGCGCAGCACCGACCACGACCGGAGGGCGTTGGCGAGTTGGGCCCCCGTGCCGACGGGGCCGACCCAGTTTGTGACAGCACGAAGTTGTCCAGGCAACGCCGGCTGCGGTGTCCACTTGAGGTTGGCCCGCGCCGACAGGGTCGACGAAAGGGCCCACTCCACGTGTGGGCATACCGCCGCGGGCGAGGCGTGGACATACACCACACCGGTGGCCGTGTCGGCGAACTGGTTCGATGCACGCATCATCTGCTCCTTCGGCTCCAAAAGGGACGTCTTCCCCGACGACCTGGTAGATGCCAAAAAGTTGCAGTTGTTTCGTGCGTGTCTATTGTGCCTTGTGGGACCAGTGTTGCGCTAGTGTGTGCCGAATTCTCTCAGCACTCCATCAGAGAGAGCCGGCCACACCGTGTGCGCCCAATCGCCGAAATCCCGGTCGGTGAGCACCACGAGTGCCAGGTCAGCGGTCGGATCGGTCCAGATGAACGTGCCCGACTGGCCGAAGTGCCCGAACGTGCGAGCCGAGTTCGCCGAACCCGTCCAGTGCGGCGACTTGCCGTCGCGGATCTCGAAACCCAACCCCCAGTCGTTCGGCCGCTGCGCACCGAAGCCCGGCAGGACCCCCGACAGACCGGGAAACTGCACCGAGACCGCCTCATCGTGCATCTGCTGCGACACCAGCGCGGGCCGCAGCAGATCACCGACGAACAGAGCGAGGTCCGCCACCGTCGACTCGCCGCCGAAGCCCGCGGCGTCGGCACCGCCGAGTAACGACGACGAGCCCATTCCCAGAGGCTCGAACACCGCTTCGGTGAGGTACTGGTCGAACGCGATCTCCGACGCCCGCTGCACCACCCCGGCGAGGACGCCGAAACCCTCGTTCGAGTAGATCCTGCGCTGCCCCGGCGCAGCGATGACGTCGGGCGAGCGCATCGACAGTCCCGACGTGTGGGCGAGCAGGTGGCGCACGGTCGACCCAGGCGGCCCGGCGGCCGTGCCGAGCTCGACCACGCCCTCCTCCACCGCGACCTGGACCGCGCGGGCGACCAATGGCTTGGTCACCGATGCCAGGGCGAACGTGCGGGCGGTGTCGCCGAACTCCGCGAGCACGCCGGACGGCCCGACCACCGCCGCCGCGGCAGTCGGGACCGGCCAGTCCGTCATCGATCCGAGCGCGCTCACACGAGCTCCAGGGACCGTTTGGCCAGCCCCATCCAGAAGCCGTCGACGACCTGCTTCGGCGCCTGCTCGGGATCCGCGGACGCGCCGAGCGCGACGAACAGCGGCGCGAAGTGTTCGATCGTCGGGTGGGCGTAGGGCATGCCCGGGGCCTTCGCGCGAAAGTCGATCAGCCCATCGAGGTCACCCGCCGCGAAACGCTCGGCGGCCCACGCGTCGAACTCACGGGACCAGCCCGGCGCCTCGGCGTCCGGGGTGGGATCGGTGAGGAAGGGCAAGCCGTGGGTGGTGAATCCCGACCCCATGATCAGCACGCCCTCGTCGCGCAGCGGCCTCAGCCTCGCCCCGAGGTCGAGCAGCCGCCGTGGCTCCAGCGTCGGCATCGACATTTGCAGCACCGGGATGTCCGCCTGCGGATACATCACGGTCAGCGGCACGTAGGCACCGTGGTCGAGCCTGCGCTCGGGGTCGTGCGCCACCGCCTCCCCGTCGGGCATCGACGCCTCCACCCTCGCGGCCAATTCGGGGGCACCCGGGGCGTCGTAGGTGACGTCGTAATAGCGCTGCGGAAATCCCCAGAAATCGTACGTCAGCGGTGTTTTCGTGGTCGTCGAGCCAATGGTCAGCGGGGCGGCCTCCCAATGCGCGGACACCACCAGAATCGCCTCGGGGCGGGGCAGCTCCGCCGCCCAGCGGACGAGTTGCGACACCCACGTCTCGTCGTCGACGAGCGGTGGTGCGCCGTGGGACAGGAACAAGGCGGGCGTCACTGGACAACCCTCTCACCGAGGCCGCTAGTTTGTAAGCATGAGCCAGACAGTGCGCGGTGTGATCTCGCGGTCCAAGAAGCAACCCGTCGAAGTGGTCGACGTCGTCATCCCGGATCCGGGTCCCCGCGAAGTGGTGGTCGACATCATCGCGTGCGGTGTGTGCCACACCGACCTCACGTATCGCGAGGGCGGGATCAACGACGAGTACCCGTTCCTGCTCGGCCACGAGGCCGCGGGCACCGTGGAGTCGATCGGCCCCGGCGTGACGGCCGTCGAGGTCGGCGACTTCGTGATCCTGAACTGGCGTGCGGTGTGCGGGCAGTGTCGGGCCTGCAAACGCGGCCGCCCCTGGTACTGCTTCAACACCTTCAACGCCGAGCAGAAGATGACGCTGACCGACGGCACCGAGCTCACCCCGGCGCTGGGCGTCGGCGCGTTCGCCGACAAGACCCTCGTGCACGAAGGCCAGTGCACCAAGGTCGACCCCGAGGCTGATCCCGCCGTCGCGGGCCTGCTCGGGTGCGGCGTCATGGCGGGCATCGGAGCGGCCATCAACACCGGCAACGTCGGACGTGACGACACCGTCGCGGTCATCGGCTGCGGTGGCGTTGGCGACGCCGCCATCGCAGGCGCCCGTCTGGTCGGCGCGAAGCGGATCATCGCGGTGGACACCGACGACAAGAAGCTGGCCTGGGCCCGCGAATTCGGCGCCACCCACACCATCAACGCCAAGGACCTCGACGTCGTCGAGACCATCCAGGACCTCACCGACGGCAACGGAGCCGACGTCGTCATCGACGCGGTCGGTCGCCCCGAGACGTGGAAGCAGGCGTTCTACTCCCGCGACTTGGCAGGCACCGTGGTGCTGGTCGGGGTGCCGACCCCCGACATGAAACTCGAGATGCCGCTGGTCGACTTCTTCTCCCGCGGTGGTTCTCTCAAGTCGTCTTGGTACGGCGACTGCCTGCCCGAACGTGACTTCCCCACCCTCATCAGCCTCTACCGCCAGGGCAGGCTGCCACTGGAGAAGTTCGTCTCCGAGCGCATCAAACTCGACGACATCGAGGACGCCTTCGCAAAGATGCACGCCGGCGAGGTCCTGCGCTCCGTGGTGATCCTGTGACGAGCGGGCCCATCGGACGCGTCATCACCCACGGCACCTTCGAACTCGACGGCGGAAGCTGGGAGGTCGACAACAACATCTGGGTCGTGGGTGACGACACCGACGTCGTCGTGTTCGACGCGGCGCACGACGCGGGACCGATCGTCGACGCCGTCGGCGGCCGCAATGTCGTTGCCGTGATCTGCACCCACGGCCACAACGACCACGTCACCGTTGCACCAGAACTCGGGCGCACGCTCGACGCGCCGGTGCTGCTGCATCCCGCCGACGACGTGCTCTGGCGAATGACCCACCCGGACGAGGACTTCCGCAGCGTGACCGACGGCCAGGTGCTCAACGCGGGCGCCGTGGAGATTCACGCGCTCCACACGCCGGGGCATTCGCCGGGATCGGTGTGCTGGTATGCGCCAGAGCTGGGTGCGGTGTTCAGCGGCGACACGCTGTTCAACGGCGGACCCGGCGCGACGGGACGGTCCTACTCCGACTTCCCGACCATCCTGGCCTCCATCTCCGAGCGCCTTGGCAAGCTGCCCGCCGACACCGTGGTCTACACCGGGCACGGCGACACCACCGTGGTCGGCGACGAGATCGTGAACTACGACGAGTGGGTCAAGCGGGGAAGTTAGAGCCCGGTCACTAGAGGCCGTCGAGCACCCGCTTCTTCTCCGCCGTGTACTCCGCCTCCGTCAGCGCGCCCGAATCACGAAGCCGGGCAAGCGTATTGAGCTGCTCGATCCGTACGCCTTGATCGCTGGGACTGTACGACGCCTGCGGTTGGTACGAGGTTGTCGGCGCGGCGCGCTCGCCCTGGCTTACCCGGGACGCCCAGATCCGCGCGATGACGAGGCCCACGACCGCGAAGCCGAAGACCGCTGCCAGCTTCCACGGCACGGATCCGTAATCGCTGCCGTGCCCGAACGCGAGCGTCGGGTCGAGATACGCGCTGACGTTGCCGTCCAGGCGGATGTCGTAGCTTCCCGCGACAGGAAGGTGAAGGTATCCGATGCGGACCCGCGCATCGTTGTTCACCGTCGTGGTGGTGCCGTAGTCCTCGGTCATCGCGACGTCGATACCACCGGGACCCGTGATGGTGTAGTTCAGCGCAGGCACGGGCAGGCCGCTTCCGCCGCCGCCGATCAGCACCGTGTGAAAGGTGACGGTCACCTCGCCTGCCGGTAGTTCCAGCGCGGTCGAGCCGGGGATCGGCGCCGAACCGTACGCGTCGTACTCGTCGAACACGAACGCGTTGAGGATCAGCGTCACGACGAAGCCGATGGCCGCCGCGACCATCGTCACCACCGCGATGGCGGTCACGACCCTGGGCCCGGTCCGGCGATTCATGGACCGCAGTGTGTCACGTCGACGCGCTCGACGGGCTACCGTTTGCCCTATGCCCGAATCGAGCGTGGTGGTGCAGCCGGAGCCGATGGATAGTGGCTTCTATACCGCTGCCTCGCGACTTCAGGCAGCCGGATTGCGGCGGGCGATAACGCTTTTCGAACGGGCCGCCGAGGTGGTTCCGCTGCCCCGATCGCCACGCCCCGTCGTGATCGCCGACTACGGTGCGGCGACCGGGCACAATTCGCTGCTGCCGATCGGCGCGGCGATCGCCGTGTTGCGCAAGCGGACCCGGCCCGAGCACTCGGTGCTGGTCACGCACACCGACATACCGGAAAACGACTTCACCGCGCTCTTCCGGACCCTGAG
>NZ_JBOGDD010000159.1:0-13575 GCF_050701675.1 Mycobacterium sp.
AGGCCACCGTGCCGGGGAATCCGGCCAGCACCACCGCGTCCAGTCCGGCGATGTCGACGCCGAGCTCCAGTGCGTTCGTGGTGGCCAGGCCGCGCAATTCCCCTTCCGTCAGGGCATGTTCCAGGGCCCGACGGTCCTCGGCCAGGTACCCGGCACGGTAGGACGCCACCAGCGGGGCCAGGTCGGGAGCGATGTTCTCGAGCCGGGCCCGCGCGCCGAGCGCCGTCAGCTCGGCGCCGATGCGCGATCGGACGAAGGTCAGGGTGCGGGCGCCTTCGGCGATCAGGTCGGCCATCACCCGTGAGGCCTCGGTGCCGGCGGACCGCCGGACCGGGGCGCCGTTCTCACCGACCAGATCGGTGAGCAGCGCGGGCTCCCACAGCGCCACCGTGCGGCCGCCGTGCGGCGACCCGTCCTCGGTGATCGCGGTGACCGTCTGGCCGAGCAACTCGGACGCCGTCTGAGCCGGGGCTGCGGTGGTGGCGCTGGCGAACACCACCGTGGGTGCCGACCCGTAGCGGTCGCACAGGCGCAGCAGCCGGCGCAGCACCATCGCCACGTTCGAGCCGAAAATGCCTCGGTAGTAATGGCATTCGTCGATCACCACGAACTTCAGCTGACGCAGGAACACGGCCCAGCGGGAATGGTTGCGCAGCAGGGACAGGTGCACCATGTCGGGATTGGAGAAGATCCAGCGGGACCGTTCCCGGGCGAATTGCCTTGCCTCGGTTGAGCTGTCACCGTCGTAGGCGGACGGGGCGACGTTGACGAGACCGGGAATCGAGGCGCACAGCGACTGGGCGGCACGGAGCTGGTCGTGGCCCAGTGCCTTGGTCGGGGACAGGTACAGGGCGCGGGCGTGCACATCGGTTTGCATCGCGTGCAGGATCGGCAGTTGGTAGGCCAGGGATTTGCCGGATGCGGTGCCCGTCGCGATCACCACGTGCCGGCCGGCGTGCGCCAACTCGGCCGCGGATACCTGATGCGACCACGGCTGCGCCACACCGCGATCGGTGAAAGCGCGCACCACGTCGTCGCCGACCCAAGTGGGCCAGGGCATTCGGCGAGCCTGTCGTGGGGCCAGGTCGGCGACGTGCCGCAGCGGCTGCTCGTCGGCCGGGGTGCCGTCGAGTGCGGAGGACAACAGTTCACGCCCGAAGTTCGGCTGCGCTGCAGCGTCATCGGACTCCGCGTGTGTCACTGTGATCCCTTCTCGGCCATGGCTGCCGCCCGTTGCAGCGGGCCAAGATGAATTGTTCACCACACATCGTCGTGCGACTGTTGCGACAGCGCCCGACATGGTTGACTGAACTCGGTCGCAGCTGCTGTATTCGTGTGTCAACACCCGCGAACGTCGTTGCGCTCCCGGTACATCGGAAGACTCGGTGGATCGCACCCGGCAGTAACAGAAGGAAATGAACGACAAATGCCACAGGGGACTGTGAAGTGGTTCAACCCGGAGAAGGGTTACGGCTTCATTGAGCAGGAAGGCGGCGGCGGCGACGTCTTCGTCCACTACAAGCAGATTCAGTCCAACGGGTTCCGCACCCTGGAAGAGAATCAGAAGGTCGACTTCGAGGTCGAGCAGGGCGCCAAGGGCCCGCAGGCTCTCAACGTCCGCCCCATCTGAGGCCAAGAGACTGACAAACGCCCCCGCATCGTCTGTGACGAAGTGGGGGCGTTTCGCATAGCGTGGCCTGATCGCCGCGCTCCTCGACGCGGCTCGTGCCGCGCCGCCTGATCGTCGCGCGGCTTTGCCTCCACACCTTTCTTTGTGGGCTGGCCTACTGTCGGCAGGGTGAGCCAGCTGTCCTTCTTCTCGGCCGAGTCGGTGCCGCCCGAGGTGGCCGACCTGACCGGGTTGCTCGCTGCGCCGGGACAGCTGGTCCAGGCAGGCGATGCGGCGGACGGCCGAAAAGTCCGCTTGTCCGTCGTCGTCGACGCGCTGTGGCGGGCCGAGGCGCTGGCCGAGATGATCGCCGAAACGGGCTTGAAGCCGGAGATCACCCACACCGACGAGAAGACCCCGTTGGTGCGCACCGAAGCTGACGCCAGGCTGGCGCCCATGGCGGAGGACTGGACTCGCGGAGCCGTCAAAACCGTCCCCGAAGGGTGGTTGCCGGGCCCCCGGGAGCTGCGCGCCTGGGTGCTGGCCGCGGGCATGGCGGAACCGAACGGCTACTTGTTGGGTTTGGATCCCCACGCACCGGATACTCATTCGGCGTTGGCGTCGGCACTTATGCGAGTCGGTATTGCGCCAACCTTGATCGGGACCCGAGGCCATCATCCGGCCCTGCGGATCAGCGGCCGGCGGAGGCTGTTACGCCTGGTAGAGAACGTGGGGGAGCCACCCGGGTTCACCGAGGCGTTTCTCCAATGGCCCCGGACTTAGTGGGTGCACGCCGTATATTTTGGCCGCAACCGGTTTGCGTAGGCTCGCGCGGAGTGTCAAATTGTGACTTGCCTTGGGACCGGATGACCGTTAGGCATTCATTCGGTGTCGTAACGCAGACCAAGAAGTGGAGCGGATAGATACGGTGGCTGACCTCGATGGTGCCGGTAGCGGCAGCCGGGTCCGGCGACTCGTCATAGTCGAGTCGCCTACCAAGGCGCGCAAAATTGCCGGTTACCTCGGCGCCAACTATGTCGTTGAATCGTCGCGCGGACATATACGTGACCTCCCGCGGAACGCCGCGGACGTGCCGGCCAAATATAAAGGTGAGGCCTGGGCCCGCCTCGGCGTGAACGTCGACGACAACTTCGAGCCGCTGTACATCGTGAGCCCGGACAAGAAGGCCACGGTCACCGAGCTCAAGGACCTGCTAAAGGGCGTCGACGAGCTCTACCTCGCGACGGACGGTGACCGCGAGGGTGAAGCCATCGCGTGGCACCTGCTGGAGACGCTGAAACCCAAGGTGCCGGTCCGGCGCATGGTGTTCCACGAGATCACCGAGCCCGCGATCCTGGCGGCCGCCGAGAACCCGCGTGACCTGGACATCGCCCTGGTCGACGCGCAGGAGACCCGCCGCATCCTCGACCGTCTCTACGGCTACGAGGTCAGTCCGGTGCTGTGGAAGAAGGTCGCGCCGAAGCTGTCGGCCGGCCGCGTGCAGTCCGTCGCGACCCGGATCATCGTGCAGCGCGAGCGCGAACGCATGGCGTTCCGCAGCGCCGGCTACTGGGACGTCACCGCGGAGCTGGACGCCAGCGTGTCCGACGCGACGGCGTCACCGCCCAAGTTCATCGCCAAGCTCAACTCCGTCGACGGCCGACGGGTCGCCAGCGGTCGCGATTTCGACTCCCTCGGCGCGGTCAAGAAGCCTGACGAGGTGCTGGTGCTCGACGAGGCCGGCGCGGGCGCCCTGGCCGCCGGTCTGCGCGGCGAGTCGCTGACCGTCAGCTCGGTGGAGCAGAAGCCGTACACGCGCAAGCCGTACGCGCCGTTCATGACCTCGACGCTGCAGCAGGAAGCCGGCCGCAAGCTGCGGTTCTCCTCCGAGCGCACCATGAGCATCGCGCAGCGGCTGTACGAGAACGGCTACATCACGTACATGCGTACCGACTCCACGACGCTGTCGGAGTCGGCGATCAACGCCGCGCGTACCCAGGCCGGGCAGCTCTATGGCCAGGAGTACGTCCATCCGACCCCGCGGCAGTACACCCGCAAGGTCAAGAACGCCCAGGAAGCACACGAGGCCATCCGCCCCGCCGGTGACGTCTTCCAGACCCCGGGCCAGCTGCACGGCGCCCTGGACACCGACGAGTTCCGGCTCTACGAGCTGATCTGGCAGCGCACCGTCGCCTCCCAGATGGCCGATGCCCGCGGCACGACGCTGTCGCTGCGCATCTCCGGCACTGCCCGTACGGGCGAGCAGGTCGTGTTCAGCGCCTCCGGTCGCACCATCACCTTCGCCGGCTTCCTGAAGGCCTACGTCGAGAGCCTCGACGAGCAGGCCGGAGGTGAGGCCGACGACGCCGAGAGCCGCCTGCCGAACCTGACGCAGGGCCAGCGGGTGGATGCCGCCGAGCTCACCGCGGACGGGCACACCACCAACCCGCCGGCCCGGTACACCGAGGCCTCGCTGATCAAGGCGCTGGAAGACCTGGGTATCGGTCGTCCGTCGACGTACTCGTCGATCATCAAGACCATCCAGGACCGCGGGTACGTCCACAAGAAGGGCAGCGCGCTGGTCCCGTCGTGGGTGGCGTTCGCCGTCATCGGGCTGCTCGAACAGCACTTCGCGCGTCTCGTCGACTACGACTTCACCGCTGCCATGGAGGACGAGCTCGACGAGATCGCCTCGGGCAACGAACGACGGACCAACTGGCTCAACAACTTCTACTTCGGTGGCGAGCACGGTGTCGAAGGTTCCATTGCCCGCTCCGGTGGACTCAAGAAACTCGTCGGCGGCAATCTCGAAGACATCGACGCGCGAGAAGTCAACTCCATCAAGCTGTTCGACGATGACCAGGGCCGGGCGATCAACGTCAGGGTCGGCCGCAACGGCCCTTACCTGGAGCGAATGGTCGCCGATCCGGACAACCCGGGCGAACTCAAGCCGCAGCGCGCCAATCTGAAGGATGAGCTGACCCCCGACGAGCTGACCTTGGAGCTCGCCGAGAAGTTGTTCTCCACGCCGCAGGAGGGCCGTTCACTCGGCATCGATCCGGTGTCGGGACACGAGATCGTCGCGAAGGACGGCCGGTACGGCCCGTACGTCACGGAGGTGCTGCCCCCGCTGCCCGACGATCCGGAGGACGGTGCGCCCGCCAAGAAGAGCAAGAAGCCGCCGACCGGGCCGAAGCCGCGGACGGGTTCGCTGCTCCGTTCGATGGACCTGGAGACGGTGACGCTCGAGGACGCGCTGAGGCTGCTGTCGCTGCCGCGCGTCGTGGGCGTCGATCCGGCCAACAACGAGGAGATCACCGCGCAGAACGGCCGCTATGGCCCATACCTGAAGCGCGGCACCGATTCTCGCTCGCTGGCCAACGAGGAGCAGATGTTCACCATCACCCTCGACGAGGCGCTCAAGATTTACTCGGAGCCCAAGCGCCGCGGCGGGCAGGGTGCGGCCACGCCGCCACTGCGCGAGCTGGGCAACGATACCGTCTCGGAGAAGCCGATGGTGATCAAGGACGGCCGGTTCGGTCCGTACGTCACCGACGGCGAGACCAACGCCAGCCTGCGCAAGGGCGACGACGTCATGTCGATCACCGACTCGCGGGCCTCCGAACTGTTGGCCGACCGTCGGGCGCGGGGTCCCGTCAAGAAGAAGGCGCCCGCGAAGAAGGTCGCCAAGAAGGCTCCGGCCAAGAAGGCGCCAGCCAAGAAGGCCGCCGCGAAGAAGGGCTAGTTCTGCACCTGGCTCGGAACATCGCTTGGCGCAGCGAGATTCAGGGGCCGCGCCAACTGCGTCGGAATCGAGCGGCCGCGCAGTTCCACGATCTCGCCGACGTCCCAGCACAGCGCCTCGGCGTCGAGGGCGCCGCTCACCGTGATCGCCGAGGCGAGCACGTGTCCCTCCTCCAGCTTGGCCAGCTCGGTGAGTCGGGCGGCCTCGTTGACCGGGTCGCCGATGACGGTGTACTCGAAGCGCGCCAGGGCGCCGATGTGACCCGCGATGGCTCGCCCTGCCGACACGCCGATGCCAAAGTCCGTCTGTCCCAGCACCTCAAGCAGTTCGTCGTGGAGTTCACGTGAGGCCGCGAGTGCGCCACCCGATGCGTCGGGGTGCTCGATCGGCGCGCCGAAGATGGCGAGCGCGGCGTCGCCCTGGAACTTGTTGACGAATCCACCGTGCCGATGGACGGTGTCGACGATGACGCGGAAGAACTCGTTGAGCAGGCTCACGACCTCGGCTGCGGGCCGGGTCGACGCCAGCTGGGTGGACCCGACCAGGTCGACGAACAACACCGCGACATCGCGTTCCTGGCCGCCCAGTTCCGTGCCGCGCTCCAGGGCGCGACGGGCGACGTCCTCGCCGACGTAACGACCGAACAGGTCGCGGAGTCGTTGCCGCTCGGCCAGATCGCGGACCATGTCGTTGAACCCGGCCTGCAGCAGGCCCAACTCGCTGGCGTCGTAGATCTGCATGTGGGCGTTGTAGTTGCCCCGCTGCACTTCGCCGAGGGCCCAGCGCAACTGGCGCAGCGGGTCCGCGATCGACATCGAGACCAGCACCGTGCCCGCAAGGCCGATCACCAGCGCGACGATCGCCAACAACAGGATCGGCGTGTTGAGCCGCGCGGCGGATGCGGTCAGGATCTCGAACTTGCTTGCCACCAAGGCCAACACGATGGTGAGGACGGGCACGCCCGTCGACAGCACCCAGGTGAGCACCTGGCGCTGGATCACCCCAGGGGCCCGGAAGTTCTCCGGTACGCCGCCGCGCAGCGCGGCGACCGCGACGGGGCGCAACACCCGCTCGGACTGCAGGTAACCGATGATCGCCGTCGCCGTCGCGCCGAGTGCGGTGGCCACCGCGACGACGGGAGCCGAATGACTGGCAACCGGCCAGCTGGCGACGATGAAGACGACCGAGCCGAGGCACCAGTTCGCGACGCTGATCACTGACCGGTAGAGGGGCATCTTCAGAGCCCGGACGCGGGCCAGTTCGGTGATGGCCGGATCACCGTCGCCGAGGAGCGCGTCGCCACGCTGCCAACGGATGACGGGGATCAGCAGGCGCAGGCTGAGCCAGGCCAAGACGGTGAAGGAGATGAAGAGATAGCCCAGGAAGATCGCCAGGTTCATCGCCGGTAGATCCTGCAGCTGGATGCGGTCCTCGGACGGCAGCCCGAAACGCAGGAACCCCAGAACGAACAGCGCGCCGATGATGTCGGACTGCAGCATGCCGAGGGTGAAGACCGGCCACGGCGTGCGCGCCACCCATCGGACGAATGCAGTGATTCGCCCGATCGGTGTCGCCTGCGTGGTCATCCGACAACCGTATCGGTCCCAGCTGACCGGCATGGGTGCCGTTCACGACGTCGTGTCGTGTTCGCGCACTAGTGTTGGCTCTCGATGAGCGGTGTTTTCTCGCGTCTGGTCGGTCAGGACGCCGTCGAAGCCGAGCTGGTGGCCGCAGCGAAGGCTGCCCGCGGTGATTCGGCTCACAACCCCCTGGCCGGGGGCGCGACGAGCGGCAGCATGACGCACGCGTGGCTGATCACGGGACCGCCCGGTTCTGGCCGGTCCATTGCCGCGGTGTGCTTCGCCGCGGCCCTGCAGTGCACGTCCGACGGTGTTCCCGGCTGTGGAGAGTGCCGGGCCTGCACCACCACGATGGCGGGCACACACGGCGACGTGCGCCGAATCATCCCCGAGGGGCTCTCGATCGGTGTCAGGGAGATGCGGGACATCGTGCAGATCGCGTCGCGCCGGCCGGGCACGGGTCGTTGGCAGGTCGTGGTGGTCGAGGACGCCGACCGGCTCACCGAGGGTGCGGCGAATGCGCTTCTGAAGGTAGTGGAGGAGCCGCCGCCGTCGACGGTGTTCCTGCTGTGCGCACCGTCGGTGGATCCCGAGGACATCTCGATCACGCTTCGGTCCCGCTGCCGCCACCTGGCCCTGGTGACACCGAAGCTCGAGGCGATCGCCCAGGTGCTGATCGACAACGACGGGATGGCCGAGGAGGACGCCCGGTGGGCGGCGTCGGTTAGCGGCGGTCACGTCGGTCGGGCGCGCCGACTGGCCACCGACGAGCAGGCCAGAGGGCGCAGGGAGCGTGCGCTTGGGCTCGCCCGGGACGCGGCGACGCCCGCGCGGGCCTACGCGGCGGCCGAGGAGTTGGTGGCCACCGCGGAGGACGAGGCGAAGGCCTTGACGCTAGACCGCAACGAGGCCGAGACCGAGGAGTTGCGGACCGCCCTCGGTGCGGGTGGCACGGGCAAGGGCGCAGGCGGTGCGTTGCGCGGTGCTGCCGGTGCACTGAAAGAACTTGAGAAACGCCAGAAGTCGCGCCAGACGCGTGCCTCGCGCGACGCGCTGGACCGTGCCCTCATCGATCTGGCAACGTACTTCCGCGACGCGCTGTTGGTGTCCTCGGGCGCAGGCGCCGTGCAGGCCAACCATCCGGACATGGCGGACAAGGTCGCCGCGATGGCTGCGCACGTGCCGCCGGACCGGTTGCTCCGCTGCATCGAGGCGGTGTTGCAGTGCCGCGAGGCGTTGGCCATGAACGTCAAGCCGAAGTTCGCGGTCGACGCGTTGGTGGCGACCGTCGGGCAGGCGCTGCGCGGCTGACGGTCCTGGCGCAACTTGCGGAGCGAATTGGGCGCTCGGCACGTGCTCACGTAGACTCGTCCCGCCCAGCCGAAGGTCTTCGGTCAGGCGTGCCGCCTTAGCTCAGTCGGTAGAGCGTCTCACTCGTAATGAGAAGGTCCCGGGTTCGATTCCCGGAGGCGGCCCACGTGGGCTCAAAGCGTTCAATCCTCGTCCGCGAGCGCCCTCGCGGCGATGTTCCTGGCGGTGGCCGCCGCAGGGAAGCCCGCGTAACCGCTGGCGTGGTAGACGACCTCGGCGAGTTCGTCGTCGGACAGGCCGTTGGTGCGGGCGATCTTGAAGTGGTGGTGCAGTTCTTCGTTGGCGCGCAGCGCGATCAGGATGCCCAGCGTGACGAGGCTGCGGTCGCGCCTGCTGATTCCGTCCCGCGTCCACAGACGGCCGAAGACACTCTCGACGCCGATGTCCATCAGCTCGGGGGCGAAGCCGTCGGCGCCGAAGTCGACCTGATCATTGGGGCCGTCGGGAAGCACGCCGGGCAGCAGCTCACGAAAGACCCGCAGACCTTCGTCACGTAAGTTAGTCATGCTTAGTAGTCTGGCACAGTGAGCTGCTAGGGCGGTGCGACGTATCCGACCGGCCCGGAGGCGAGGCACACCGACAGCGCGGAGGTGTTCGCCCGTGCGACGATTGCGTCACCGGCGCCGGACAGGCGGACGAAGACGCGGTTGAGTCCAGGGTGCACCGGCACCCTCGCCTCGTCGCCGTCGGACAGCGCGAACGTCATCGAGCCGTCGCTGTTGGCCAGGTAGTTGATCTCGGCCGTCCACTCCGTCGGCAGCATCGGCCCGTCGAGCGGCATCCGGACCGGCGCGTCGGGCTGGACGAGGTAACCGCACTGAGATTTCGGCCCTGGCAAGGTGTGTCGCACCCAGGTCACCTGCGCATCCACCAGGTGGCCCTTGCGGTCGAACGTGCGAAGATCCGTTGTGCTGGTGCTGAATTCGGGCCGGTCGCGGGCCAGGGCGAACACGTGGCTGAAGAGGTTCTCCGGCCAGGCGAAGCGTTGCAGGATGAGCGGGTCGACCTCCTGGTCGAGCAAGGGGGCCTTGGTCTCGGCGTTGGCGGCCGCGAGACTCGTCAGAACGTTGTGGACGTACGCCTTGGTCGGGTTGTTGCGCCAGCTCTTCGTGAACGTGAACGTGGAGTAGCCACTGCTGACGGCGAAAAGGGCCGCGACCGAGACGATTACGGCCGTGCGGGCACGCGAGGCGTCCAGCCAAGCCCCTCCCGCGCGGTTCGGTGCGCAGAATCCGACGGCCGCCAGCAGCGCCAGCACCACGGCCAGGTCGGGCAGGTAGCGCAGCGTCTGCGCCAGTTCGATCGCGGTGAACCGGGACGACCGCATCAGGTAGATCGGCACCTGGCAGGCCACGGCGTACCCCGCGGCCGCCAGCCACAGCGCCTTGGCGTGTTCCTTGCGCTTCACCGACACCGCGATGACCGCAGCCAGCACCAGCCAGCCCACCACCATCACCCCGACACCCGGCAGCGCCCACGGTGACGACGGCGCCCAGCGCTCCCATGTCCACGGGCCGCCGATGAGGGCGGGGACGATCCCGTGTGTCACCGAGCGGACCAGTAGATCACCCGTCATCGGCAGGTCGAGCGTCCAGCGCCGCTGGTCCACGACGACGAAGTACAGCCCGACCCACGCCACCACCAGCACCAGCGACGCGACCCACAACCGAAAACCGGCGCGCCACACGGTCTTCACCGCAGTGCGGTCGCCAAGGACGTAGGCCAGCAGGGCCGCGATCGCGAAGGCGACGAACGGAATCACCGCGGCCTTCTCGAAGAACAGCAGCCCGATGAAGAACACCGCGGTCCCTGCGACCGCGTAGCGCTGGTTGCCCGTGCGGACCAGCAGGATCGCGTCCGCACAAACCCACGCCATCGCCGCAATCATCGGCAACGCGTTCAGGGCAGCGGCCCACCAGGCGAACGCGGGCAGTCCGAGTGGGCTGAACAACGCGAATGCCAAGGGGACCAACAGCACCGGGCGCCACCCGAGGATCACGTACAGCACGCGCAGCAACGCCAGCGATGCGACGAGTTGCAGTACCACCAGGCTGATGGCCGGCCAGATCCAGTCGAACGGCGCGAACCTCGTGATGCCGCCCGCGACGAGGAACGCCGCGGGCATGACGTGACCGTCGTGATCGTCGAACAGATAGGACGGCGACAGAAGACTGTGAGTGCCCGCACGGGCGATCAGGATCAGGTCGTCCCAGTAGAAGTAGCCCTGGAATGCGAGCACCGCCCGGATGACGAGTTGCAGCACGATCAGCACGGCGGCGGTGCGGAGAACCCAACCACGCCAGGGGCGCTGCACCCCTTCCCGCTCGACGTTCACCGTTGCCGACTGTACGGACCCCAAGCACACGTCGGTATGGTGGCCCGGTGCGGACACTCGTCACGGGGGCGGCAGGCTTCATCGGATCAACGCTGGTAGATCGGCTGCTGGCCGAAGGCCACACCGTGGTCGGCGTCGACGACCTCAGCTCGGGGAACAGCACCAACATCGTCGGGGCGGAACGGTACGACGGCTACGAATTCGCCAAGGCGGACATCGTCGACGCCGACCTGTTGGAGCTGCTCTCCGACACCAGGCCCGAGGTGATCTTCCACCTTGCGGCGCAGATCTCGGTCAAGCGCTCGGTCGACGACGCGCAGTTCGACTCCAGCGTCAACGTCGTCGGTACGGTGCGGCTCGCCGAGGCGGCGCGCAAGGCCGGGGTGCGCAAGATCGTCCACACCTCGTCGGGCGGCTCGATCTACGGCACTCCGCCGGTCTATCCGACGAACGAGGACGTGCCCGTCAATCCGTCGTCGCCCTATGCGGCAAGCAAGGTGTGCGGCGAGGTGTACCTCAACATGTTCCGCAACCTGTACGACCTGGACTGCTCGCACATCGCGCCTGCCAACGTCTACGGGCCGCGTCAGGATCCGCACGGCGAGGCGGGAGTCGTCGCGATCTTCGCCAAGGCGCTGCTGTCGGGGAAGCCGACCAAGATCTTCGGCGACGGCTCCGACACCCGCGACTACGTCTTCGTCGACGACGTGGTGGACGCCTTCGTGCGGGCCGGTGGCGAGGCGGGCAGCGGTCAGCGATTCAACGTCGGCACCGGTGTCGAGACCTCGACGCGTCAGCTGCACACCGCCGTCGCGGCGGCGGCCGGGGCGCCGGACGAGCCCGAGTTCCACCCACCCCGCCTCGGTGATCTGCGGCGGTCGCGCCTGGACAACAGCCGGGCCAGGAACGTCCTCGGGTGGGAACCCAAGGTCCAGTTCGCCGACGGTGTCGGGCGGACCGTCGAGTTCTTCCGCGAGGCCTGACCCGCCAGCTCTCAGATGCCGATCACGTTGACGAGGTCTTCGAGTCCTGCGAAGTCGTCGCCGTTGCGCGTGTAGAGATCGAGGCCGTTGGCATGCGCGGTCGCAGCGATCAAGAGATCGGCGAGCCGGCTGCGAGGTCTGCGGCCTTCGCGGACGACGGCAGCAACGACCAGCCCGTAGCTACGGGCAGCCGTGCCATCGAACGGCAGCGGATCGAGCTTGGCCTCGACTTCTTGTAGTCGCGTTTGACGTTTCGCGGCTTCGGCCGCGGTGGCGGCGAGATGAGGCCCGGCAGCCAACTCGGCGACGGTGATCGCCGATATCGCCATCTCGTCGGGAAGCTGGGCCAGCACTGCGGGGTCATGCCAGTCGATGACGACTGACGTGTCCAAGACGCCTGCGCTCACCTCAGAGGCTCTGATCGATGGCGTCGTCGAGATCGGCCCTGAACTGATGCCTGTCTATCCGAACGCCTGCGGTGGCCATTGCGGCGACCTCGTCGCGGGTGACGAAGGTACGGCGGCCTGCCCGCAGCGGCCGGAGTTCGGCGACCGGCTCGCCGTTGCGGGTGACGACGAACGTCTCACCGGCCGCGACGGCATCGATGACCTTGGCATTGTCGTTGCGCAGCTCGCGCTGCGCGATCGTTCTGGACACGGTACCTACTGTAGCGAGGTGTGCTACGCCTTGCTACGGCCTGGCATCACTTGCCCTCGGGTACGCGGGCGCCCTCCAGCGCTACCGCGCGGGCCAGTTGGGCGTACTTCAACTCCAGGTCCTTGAAGCGCATGTACGTGCTGATCGTCGTGAACAGGAACGCGATGATCAACGCGTACTCCAGCAGGTCGGTCCCGCGGGCCACGCCGAGCCAGTTCGCCATCACCGTGGTGTCGTTGGGCCGCACGATCGCATAGACGGCAGCGAGCACGAACAGGACGTAGCCCACCTTCACCCACGCTCTGGACTGGGCGCTGCGCCGGGAACGCAGTAGGTACACCAGCAGGGTGACGATGGCGACGATCAGCAGAACCTGGATCCAGTTCATCGGCGCATCCTCCTTCGAAGCAGGCCGTCGAAGATGATGTTGACGCCGTTGACCAACGGCTGCCCCTTCGACATCGAGTAGTCGGTGTAGAGAATCTCGACGGGTTCTTCGGCGACCCGCCAATCGTTCTCGATGATCAGAACGACGATCTCGCTGGCATGTGCCATGCCGTTCATCGTCAGGTTCAGTCCGTCGGCGACGGTCCGGTTGAACACCCGCAGCCCGTTGTGCGCGTCGGTCAGACCGAGCTTGCGGCTGGTCCGGCTGAGCTTGGCGATCACGGGCAGAGCCAGTCGTTTGAGCGGCGGCATGTTCTTCGCGACGGTGCCCGCGAAGCGGGTGCCGACGACGATGTCGAGGTCCTCGCCGGAGAGCCGGTCGATCATCCGGACGACGTCCTGCACGCGATGCTGACCGTCGGCGTCGAAGGTGACGAACACCCTGGCGCCGGGCTGGCTGCGGGCGAACTCGACGCCGGTCTGGATGGCCGCGCCCTGTCCCAGGTTGACGGGGTGACGCACGACGTAGGCGCCGGCCTGCCACGCCCTTTCGGCCGTGTCGTCGCTGCTGCCGTCGTCGACGCACACGACGTTGTCGAAGACGGTGCGGACGTCGGAGACGACGTCGGAGATGACGCTCGCCTCTCCGAAGGCGGGGATGACGATCCACACGTCTTCGTATCGGGCGGAGTAGCGGTCTGCTCGCATGTCAATGCCGTCGAAAGTACACGCTCAGGGAGCCGGAACCCGCGCGAGAGCGACCACGTGCACGGCGATTCCGACCATGGGGCCGCAGAGCAGCGCCACGATGGTGCGGGTCTCCAACTCCCACGGCAGCAGTAACAGCAGCGTCGATGCAAGCGTCGCGCCGATCCAGCCCACCGCGTACGCGCGGTGCAGCGCGGCGG
>NZ_JBOGDD010000160.1:0-3671 GCF_050701675.1 Mycobacterium sp.
CCAGGCAGATCAACGTGCCGTCGACCTGCTGCATCTGTTCGAGGAGTTCCAGGGCCAGGTAGCGGCCGAGGAATCCGGTCGCCCCCGTCAGCAGGACCGTCCGCACGACGTCGCTGGGCCCGGGCAGTGTCGGGGCGGTGGTCAGCGTGGTGGCGTCGATGAACTTGTCCAACGTGAGGTCGGCGGCATGCACCTCGGTGGTGTCGGCGCCGTGCACGGACGCAAAGCTGGGCCCCGCCGGATCGGCCCGCGTGCCCAGCTTTTGGCTCAGGCTTCTCACCGACGGGGCGTCGAATATCGTGCGCACCGCAAGATGGGTGCCGAGGGTCTTGTTGATCGCGTCGATCACCGGCATCGCCATCAGTGAATCTCCGCCAAGGTCGAAGAAGGAGTCGTCGAGCCCGACGCGCTCGACACCCAGGAATTGGGCGTAGATGCCGGCGACGATCTTCTCGGTCTGAGTCTGCGGCGCCTGGAACGCCGTGGCGGCAAACACCGGCGCAGGCAGCGCCTTTCGGTCGATCTTGCCCGAGGAGGTCAACGGGAACTCGTCGAGCACGACGATCTGGGACGGCACCATGTAATCAGGCAACTGTGCGCTCACCTGCTGGCGGACCGCGCTGATCTTGGTGCTGGTGCGCGGGTCGCTCGAGTGGGGGGTGTGTTGGTGGGCCAGGGTGGGCGGCAGGTAGAGGTCGGTCAACGGCGGCGGGTGCCCGCGGTGGGATTCGGGGGCGATGAAGATGGCATCGAGGGTGCCGGGTTGGGCGCCCCATGTGACGACGACGTGGTATCCGATGGCTTCGCCGGTGCGGTGCAATTGTTCGGGAATGGCGGTGTCGGGGGTCGCGGTGCCGCTGGCCGGCGAGATTGCGTCGGCCAGCGAAAGCCCCTCGGCGAGGGCCCGTTCGACGCGAACGTCGGCAATCACTCCGGTGTGGGGGATATCGGCGATGCGGACCGCGGCGGGACGTTGCGTTATCAACTGGGTGCTCAGCCCGCCCAGTCCTGCGCATTGCGTCCACGTCCACGTGGGCACTGTCGCCAGCGAGCACACCCGCGTGGGGGCCTTGTGGATGACGACGTCGTAGCGGTACCGGTTCAGTTCATTGTCGGCGGTTCCGCGTTTGACTTGGATGTCGAGTCCGGCCACCGACGGGTGATCGGCGGCCCACGAGGTGAAGAACTCTGGGGCCAGCAACAATTCGCGTTCGCTGAGCATGGCGCGGTGAACTCGTTGGCGGATCTCGGCGGTGTCCGTGGTGTCGGTGCGGGCCAGCGCGACTGCGGTGTGGAACGCACCCTGCAGAGTGTGGTTGCGGACGTCCCCGATGAACAGTGTCCCGCCGGGCGCCAGCAGTTCCACGGCGTCGTCCATGAGGTCGGCGAGATAGCGCCGGTTGGGGAAGTACTGGATGACCGAGTTGAGAATGACGGTGTCGAAGCCGCCCTGCGGCAGTCCCTCGATCACGTGGGCGGGTTGGGTCAGCAGCTGGACCCGATGACGCCACGGGATCTGCCACCGCTCTAGAGCCCGAGCGAGGTCGTCGATGGCCACCGCCGACATGTCGGTGGCGACATAGAGCTCACACTGCGCCGCGAGCTGTGACAACACCAGCCCTGAGCCGGTACCGATCTCCAACACTCTTCGCGGCTGCAGGGCCGTGATCCGATCCACTATTGCCGAGCGCCACTCGATCATCTCCTCGAGCGGAATCGGATCATCGGTGTAGCTGCTGTTCCAACTCCGGAAGTCCATGCCGAACCCCGCGACCCCGCCATCAGCGCCGTACAGCCGGTCCCAGACGTGTTGCCAATCTTCGACGATCTCGGCGTCGTGTTCGGAGGTGGTGCCCTCTTCGAGGGTGATGTACGCGACGAGGTGTGCGCCGGTGCTGGTGTGGTGCACGGTTGCGGCCGCCTGGGTGACCTGCGGGCAAGCCAGTAGGGAGTTTTCGATCTCTCCCAGTTCGATGCGCTGCCCACGCAATTTGATCTGAGAGTCCGCGCGGCCCAGGTAGTCCAGTGTTCCGGCGGAGGTCCACCGCACCAGGTCACCGGTGCGGTACATGCGTGTCCCGGCGCCCTCGTATGGGTTGGCCACGAACCGTTCCGCGGTCAGGTCGGGCCGACCCACATAGCCGCGCGCGACGGCGGGCCCGCCTACGTAGAGCTCGCCCACCACCCCGATGGGCGCCGGGTTCAGCCGGGGATCGAGCACCAGCGCGCACACACCAAGAATCGGGGCGCCGATGTCCACCGGCCGTCCCGCCGACAGCGGCGCACTGCAGGTGACCCAGATGGTGGTCTCGGTGGGGCCGTAGGTGTTGAACATCTGCCTACCCGGCGCCCAGGTGGCCGCCAACTCTGCTGGGAGGGCCTCCCCAATGGTGATCAGCGTGTCCACGTCGTCCAGCCGGTCCCGATCGAGCGACGAGAGCACCATCGGGGTGAACACCGCCGCGTTGACACGCTGGCGCTGCAACAACGTGGTCAGCGCCTCCCCGGCGTACGCCTCGGGCGAGGCCACCACCAGCGCCGCCCCCGAACGCACCGCCGACAGCAACTCGCCGACCGACACGTCGAAGGTCGGCGCGGCCACCATCAGCAACCGCGAATCCGCGCTCAACCCGAACACCTCGCCCAACGCCGACGCCAGCAGACCGGCGTGGGTGACCGCAACCCCCTTGGGGGCGCCGGTGGACCCCGACGTGAACATCACATAGGCGGCGTCGTCCACCCGCAACGGAGCCAGCCGGTCGGCGTCGGTAATCGAATCCGCGCAGCGCCCGGACACGTCTAGACCGTCGACGCGCAGCACCGGGCGCGCCCCGGCCCCGGCCACCGTCTCGGCTCCGCATGTCAACACACACACTGCGTCAACCGCGTCCAACATCATGGCGATCCGCTCGACCGGATAGGCCCGATCCACCGGTACGTACGCGCCGCCCGCCTTGACGACGGCCCACCACGCCACCACCAGTTCCAGACACCGATCCATCGCCACGCCCACGGCGCCGTCGGGACCCACCCCCGTCTCGATCAGCACCCGCGCCAACCGCGTCGACCACTCATCAAGCTCGCGATACGACACCTCCCGGGTACCGTCGATCACTGCCGCCGCGTCCGGGTCGGCAACTGCCGCCGCAGTCAACAGGTGCGGCGCCACCTCCACCGCCGCGGCCAAGCCGGCACCAGACCACCCCGACAGCACGAGGTCACGTTCACCGCGATCGAGCAGCGGGACGTCTCCCACCACCACCGACGAATCCGCCACCACCGCCTCGACCAAGCGTCCAAACCAGGCGATCAAGCGCTCGACGGTGGCGCGGTCGAAGAGATCGGTGGAGTAGGTCACCACCCCGCCGCCCATCGGCGCGCCGGGATCGTCGGTCGGCACCTCGCTGAACTCGAATTCCAGGTCGAACTTGGCGGTGCCGGTCAATACCGTCAGCGGCTCGACGCTGAGCGCGTCGAACGCGAACCCGTCGGGGCGAACGTTGTTCTGGAAGGCCATGAAGACCTGAAAGAGCGGATGATGTGCCGTGGAGCGGACCGGGTTGAGCTGCTCGACCAGCCGCTCGAACGGAACATCCTGATTGCCGTAGGCGTCCAGCGCCTTCTGGCGCACCTGTTGAAGCACGTCGCTGAACGTGTGCGCAGAAGTGACA